>CAJXND010000018.1 GCA_913056385.1 uncultured Ectothiorhodospiraceae bacterium | reverse complement strand
CTCTCGATTTCATAGAGGAAGGCGTACTTGAGAAAACAGGAGAACATCGAGGACCAGGCGATGATCCATCCGCGCCATCCATCTCTCCAGCCCTGACGGACAATCATCAGGCGGATGAGGCGAACCAGTGGCGCAAGCACGATCTTGTGCCAACGGAAGCGTTTGCCACGGGCGGCAAGGGCATGCGCACCGATGCGCGCATAGTCGATGCTACGCCGGAAGTGGTCCTCGACATCCATATAGGAGTAATGGTGGATGTCCCCGTTTATGCGGCCGACGCTGCCATTGGTTTCAAGCCGATCGTGCGGGTTGTGGCCTGTCCATCGTGCCTTGCCATTGCGCACCAGGCGGAGTCGCCACTCCGGATACCAGATATGCCGGAGCCAGTCACCGAGATACCAGGTCAGGCGGCTGATCTCGTAGCCATCCTTGTCCGGCTCGCTATTTCCCAGGAGATCGCGAAGGTTATGAGCCAGTTCGGCACTGATCGGCTCGTCGGCGTCCAATGACAGGATCCATGGCTGAGTACAGGCATCGAGGGCCCGGTTCTTCTGCTCGACATGGCCTGGCCAGTCGGTGACGACGACTTGTGCACCGCGGGCGCGGGCGATTTCTGCGGTATCGTCGGTCGAGCCGGAGTCGACCACGATAACCTCGCGGGGATTCAGGGCCGTCAGGCTATCCAGGAGTCTCGGCAGGTTATCGCCCTCATTCTTGGTGATGATGGCAACGGAGAGGGAGAGTGCCTGTCCCGTATCCCGCTCCGAGGGTGCCTGTCCCTGACCGGTACTCAATTCAGGCAAGCCCTTGCTCAATAAGGCCACGGAAGTAGGCGACCGTGGGTTTCAGCCCGTCGGTCAGCCCGATACCGGGTGTCCAGTCCAGTGTCGCCCTGGCCTGCGAGATGTCCGGCCTCCTCTGGCGCGGGTCATCCGAAGGCAAAGGGTGGTGGATCATCTCGACGCCGGCACCGGTCTCCATGATCACCTGCTGTGCCAGTTCGCGCATGGTGAATTCGCCGGGATTGCCGAGGTTGATGGGCCCGGTGACATCGGCATTTGTCTCCATCAGGCGATGCAGCCCGTCGACCAGGTCATCCACATAGCAGAAGGAGCGCGTCTGCTCCCCGTCCCCGTAAAGCGTAATGTTCTCGCCCTTGAGCGCCTGGACGATGAAATTCGAGACGACACGGCCGTCGTTCGGGTGCATCCGCGGCCCATAGGTGTTGAAGATGCGTGCGACCTTGATCTCGAGACCGTGCTCGCGGTGGTAGTCGAAGAAGAGCGTCTCGGCGCAGCGCTTGCCCTCGTCATAGCAGGCGCGGGTACCGATCGGATTCACGTGGCCCCAGTAATCCTCGGTCTGCGGATGGATTTCCGGGTCGCCATAGATCTCGCTCGTGGATGCCTGGAGGATCGGGACGTTGAGCCGCTTGGCGAGGCCCAGCATGTTGATCGCGCCATGGACACTGGTCTTGGTCGTCTGTACCGGGTCGCGCTGATAGTGAATGGGTGATGCGGGACAGGCAAGGTTGTAGATGCCATCAACCTCCACGAACAGCGGGAAGGTGACGTCGTGTCGCATGGCCTCGAAATGCGGGTGATCCAGCAAATGCGCGATGTTGTCCCGACTGCCGGTGAGGTAATTATCCACGCAGAGCACGCCGTGGCCGGCTTCGATGAGCCGGTCGCAGAGGTGGGAACCAATGAAGCCAGCCCCACCGGTCACCAGATAGGTCTTTCGGAAATGATTGCGTGTGGGCATAGCTCAGAATCTCGATTTGCGGGTGTGGGCATCCGCTGATGCTGCTCGATCGACCGCCTCAGCCACCTGGTGCGAGTCGATGCTGCGGAGACACTTGAGGTGCCCCAAAGGGCAGACGCGCTCAAAGCAGGGGCTGCAGTCAAGATCCCTGTAGATGATCTCGGCGTTGTCGCTAAGTGGCGGAGTATATTGAGGATCTGAGGAGCCGTATAGTGCGACGAGTGGCGTGGACGTCGCGGCTGCGATATGCATCAGGCCGGAATCATTGGTCACGACCACCGTGCTGGCAGCCAGTAGATCGATTGCCTGGCTCAGTGTCGTGCGGCCGGCAAGATCCACCACACCGGGTGCCTGTCCCGAAATTTCCCGGGTCATTCGTGTGTCTTTGCTGGATCCCAGCATCCACACCGACCAGCCCCGCTGGAGATATGTCCTCGCAAGGCTCGCGAAGTACTCAGCCGGCCATCGCTTCGCCGGCCCGTATTCCGCCCCCGGACAGAGCGTGAGAATAGTGCCTGTCCCGGATCGCGTGGCCGCTGATCCCCAAGCGATGGGAAGATCAAGTTGCTGTATTGCCGATGATTTTTGAGCATTTGAGCTCTCAAGGGCTGGATGCAGGATGTTGAATCGGTTTGTGCCTGTCCCAGAACCTTCCGCCGATCGCTCAATGTCCGCTCCGACGCCCGCTGGATTGGATAAGGCGACAAAGCGATCGACCGTCCGGTAATGCCTCGCCCGGTCGAGCGGGCGGATATCGTTCAGCAGACCATAGCGATACTCACCGAGGTAGCCTGTTCTGCGCGGGATGCGCGCGATCCATGGCGCCCATGCAGCCTTTGCCGAGCGCGGCAGTACGATCGCCTGCGCATAGCGCTGCTCGCGGAGTGCCTTTCCCAGTCTCCAGCGTCTGCCCAATCCCAGTTTCCCGTGCCCAACAGCCAAGGGAATCGCACGTCGGACTTCCGGCATGCGTTCGAGCAGTGCCTGTCCCCAAGGTGGGGTGATCACATCGATCGGGCGAGTGGGTGCCTCTTGTTTGAGTGCCTTGCATAGACTCTGCGCCATGACCATGTCACCGACCCAGCCCGGTCCGACGATCAGGATTGGATTCACGTCGCCCGAATCGGTCGGTGCACTCACCACGGGGCACCCTTGATCCGGTTGTAGGGCTTCTGCAGCGAGTTGCGATAAGCGGGCCGCTCACCCGGTGGCGGATGCTTGAATCGACGATGGACCCATAGGTATTGCTCTGGGTGCGCGCGAATTCCGCGTTCTATGACCGCATTCATCCATTGCGCATCAAGAATATCGGAACCGGTCGGGAAACCCTCCAGGGCTTTACCAAGCGTTACTTCATATCCATTACCGGAGGCATTCACGTTGAAGGAGAGCGGTACGACCCGCGCTTTTCCAAGTTTGCTGAGACGGGTCAGTCCGGTGATCGTGGCGGCAGGGACGCCCATGAACGGCACAAAAACGCTGTTTCTTACGCCGTAATCTTGATCGCCTGCATACCAGACCGGGGTTCCGCTCCTGAGCGTTCGAATGATGCCCCGCAGATCATCTCGAGGTATCGCGCCGGCGAGGGTCCTCGATCGGCTCCGAAGCATCGCTCGGTCCATAAGTGGTTTTTTCCGCAATGGTTTGTAGATCACAGCCATATGTAGCTGCGGTCCGATGAGCCTTGCTGCCAGCTCGACGCACAGGAAATGTCCCGAGAGGAGGATGACCGGGCTGCCGTCTGCCTGTGCGGCCTGAAGATGATGGAGGCCCCTGACCTGGCACGGGATTTCGTCAACGCTTCTCCCGCCAAACCATGCGAGTGCTGTTTCCGCGATGGCCCTGCCCATATAGCAAAGATTCTCACGGACCAGCTGCTCACGTTGTGCCTGTCCCAATTCCGGGAAACAAAGTTCGAGGTTCCGCAGTGCGATCTGGCGCCGTTGTCTGGACAGACGCAGCAGCACGCCCGTCCATTCACCGACGGAAAATGCTGCTCTGGGCGGAAGCTTGCCGATCAGCCAGAGCAGCGCCAGCATTAGCCATTGGCCGGCGTTCTGCGGGTGATACGAGGGGCGAGTTGTCGGATCGGACACGTTAGCTGAGGCTCTCTGTCAGAGTGAGGGCGTCGTTGGTGATGGTGGCTGCTAGAATCTGATTGATCGTTCTCATAATTTACCGTCTCGAGGACCTCGATGCAGCTTGAAGTTCCGGATTTTGGTGCCGCCCGAGTGCTCGTGGTCGGTGATGTCATGCTAGATCGCTACTGGCACGGGCCAACCGGTCGCATATCTCCCGAGGCACCGGTGCCGGTCCTGCGCGTTGATGAAGAGGATCTACGTCCCGGTGGCGCCGCCAATGTTGCGATGAACCTCGGCACACTCGGCGCGAAGGTCAGGGTTATCGGGCTGATAGGGAACGATGATCATGGCCGGCTGCTTGAGTCACGGCTTCGCTCAGCAGGGGTGGAACCACTGCTCCAGCGGCTCGACACTCACCCAACGATTTGCAAGCTTCGCGTCATCAGCCAGCGCCAGCAGCTGATGAGACTCGATTTCGAGCGACCGTTCACCCCCTCCGAGACGACCGGTCTTGCGGAACGATTTGAAGAAGCCCTGCATGACGCCGACGTGGTGGTGATCTCGGATTACGCCAAAGGGACGCTGTGTGGCGTTGAGGATCTTATTGGACAGGCACGCAGAGTGGGTGTCCCAATTCTGGTGGACCCAAAGGGAACGGATTGGCATCGCTATTCAGGAGCGACCCTGCTGACGCCCAATCTCGCCGAGTTCCGGCAATATCAGGCACAGCATGGCACTGGTAATTGGGACAGCCACCCTCTGGAGCAGCTGGCGGATCAGGCGGTTGAGCAATTGGCGCTCGCCGGGATGTTGATCACCCGTGGCGAGGAGGGCATGAGTTTGCTGTGTCGTGGCCAAACCCCGTTTCATCTGCCAGCGCATGCGCGCGAGGTTTTTGACGTCACGGGTGCTGGAGACACAGTGATCGCGCTTCTCGCCGCTGCGCTTGCGGCCGGGGCGGATTTTCGGCGTGCCACCTCGCTCGCGAACCTCGCAGCCTCCCTGGTGGTGGCAAAAGTCGGTACCGCATCAGTGACTGTCCCGGAACTGGAGGCGGCGGCTGGCGTCCTGCATGGCAACCGCGAGATTCTCGATCCCGGGACGCTCCGAGCTATCCTGGAGCCACTTCGCAAACGCGGGGAAAAGGTCGTGATGACCAATGGTTGCTTCGATCTGCTCCATGCCGGTCATGTCCATTATCTGGAACAGGCAAGACGGCTTGGCGATCGCCTGGTTGTGGCAGTCAATGACGATGATTCGGTGCAGAGGCTCAAGGGCGAGGGGCGCCCTGTAATGCCGCTGGCGCAGCGGATGTCGGTGCTCGCCGCTTTGAACGCCGTCGATTGGGTCATTTCCTTCTCCCAAGATACGCCGGTGGCGCTGATTGGTGAGATTCTGCCGGACGTGCTGGTCAAGGGCGGTGACTACGCAGCCGACCAGATCGCCGGATATGAAGCTGTCACGGCGGCTGGCGGTGAAGTGCGTGTCCTGGATTTCGTCGAGGGTGAGTCAACGAGTGCGATCATCGATCGAATTCAGAGGCGCTCGGAATAAGCATTCATCAACAGAGGCCAGCCATGCCGAGCCATTTTTTCCAAACCTGCCTCCCGGGATAGGGAACGGCGAAGTCTTGCCAGGCTTCGACGTTGCATCGCGCCGCCTGCATTCAACCTGCCACGGTCCCAGTCAATCAACCAGACCTTGCATTGGGCGTCGATCAGGATATTGCGGACATTCAGGTCAGCATGATGCGCACCGATCGAGTGGAACTTCCGGATCACGCGCCCCGTTTCACACCACACCTGGTCGAGAGCTGTCGGATCGTGGGTGTCCCGAAAATTGCCTTCGAAAATGAAATCCGCCAGCGAACGAGCCCCGGGTATGCGCCTCGTGATGATGTCCGCAGTGTAGCTGGCGGCTGTCCTCTGGATACGGCCGGAGATGGGGGTAGGCACGGGAAGGCCGAGAGCATGCAGTTGTGAAAGGACTGCCAGCTCTTGCCATGGGCGGCTCTTTTTTAGCCCGGTCCAGAGGAACCGATCCTCGCTGAACCTCGCTGGCAGGCCGCCTCTGCGGTAATGGCGAAGCACCAGGTTCTCGTCATGAAAACGGATGAACCAGGCGGTAGCTCGGCCTGTCGCCGTTCCCTCGATCAGCTCCTGCTCTTCGAGCCATTGCAGGTTGAAAAGGTTGGGAGACGCCTCGTGCGACGAGGTGATCGGCGGGCTGATAAAGTAAGTTCGATCTAGAGCGCGGACATCCAAATGCACCATCAACAATCACCCGTGAGTGCCAATGCACCACATCGACTGTGCCTGTTCCGTCTCTCGGCGATTGGTGATTGCTGCAACATGGTTCCCATTGTTCGCACTCTTCAGCAGCATCTGCCAGAGACGCGGCTTACCTGGATCATGGGCCAGACCGAGGCCGCCCTGCTCGGTGATCTTGACGGTGTAGAGGTTATCACTCACGACAAACAATCCGGGACAGGCACCCTTCGCCACAAACTGTCCGGTCGATCTTTTGACACTTTGTTGCTCATGCAGGTAGCGCTTCGTGCAGGGCTGGCATCGCGGGTGGTCAAGGCACCGGTACGTATCGGATTCGATAGGTCACGCTCGAGGGATGGGCATGGCCTATTCATTAATCAACGCATTCCGAGCACTCCGCCCGGCCATGTCATCGATGGCTTTTTCGGTTTCTGCGAGGCGCTCGGTGTTCAGGAGCGTCATCTGCGTTGGGGCATCCCGGTTCCCACTCGCTCAAGAGAACGAGCGGAGCATTGGCTGACGGAACTTGGTCCGGGAGCGTCAGGTGCCGGTGACGATATGACAACGGCTCCTAACATCTTGCTGATCAGCCCATGCAGCAGTGATCGTTTCCGGAACTTCAGAAACTGGTCTCCGGACTACTATGCGGAGGTTGCTCGGTATGCGGCATCGGTACACGGACTGCGAATCATCCTGACCGGCGGCAAAAGCGAGGTCGAGCGAGATTATGGAGAGCGGATAACAGGCGCGCTGCATCATCAATCCAGCGAGAACATGCGCGGTCAGAAAGTGCCTGTCCCGATCCTGAACCTGATTGGACGGACGGATCTCAAGACACTGTTTGCGCTCATGCAGAGGGCAACGGCCGTGCTCGCGCCGGACTCGGGTCCTTTGCATATGGCGGTCGCCGCTGGAATTCCAGCGATTGGTCTCTATGCGACCTCCAATCCGGAGCGGACGGGCCCGGTGCTTGGCATGCGATGGGTGGTTAATGCCTATCCGCAGGCGGTTCGGGAGTCATTGAACCGAGGGGTGGATGATGTCCATTGGGGTAAACGGGTGAGGGATCCTCATGCCATGGAGTTGATCAAACCAGCGGCTGTAATCGCAAAGCTGGATGAGTTGATGTCCACGCCGGTTGAGGACCGGTTGGTCGTATGACGGTCACTTCCTACCAACTGTTATCTCGGCTTTTGCGGCCGCTTGTACATGCTTATCTGTCGTGGCTCGGGCGAAAGGATCCAGCCTACCGACGTGGCGTCGGAGAGCGATGGGGGCGGGGTGATTATCGTTCGGTTACTCAAGGATCCATCTGGATTCATGCGGCTTCGGTGGGTGAGGTCCGGGCTGCTCAGCCTCTGATCGATCGGCTGCGAGAGGAGCATCTGCCACTTTTTATCACGACGAACACACCGACGGGCCGTCAGACCGCCGAGGATCGTTATGGCGCCGATATTGTGGTGAGATTCCCTCCGCTGGATGTCCCGGATGCGATTGAGCGGTTCCTCGATAAGCTCCGGCCCTCTGCCGTCTTATTCGTCGAGCTGGAACTATGGCCCAATCGACTGATCGCCCTCGCTAGAAGAAACATCCCCGTCGCCCTCGTGAATGCCCGTCTCAGCCAGACCAGTTTCCGGCGATATGCGCGATTCGGACGCCTGATGAGCCAATGCCTGGAGGGGGTTGCCTGCATTGCCGCGCAAACCGAGGCCGACGGGGAGCGGTACAGAAAAATGGGTGTCCCTCATCAGCGGATACACGTCACGGGCAATCTCAAGTTCGATCAATCCATCAACGATCACCAGATCCGACTGGGACGGGTCCTGCGGTCGCAGATCGGTCGCGATCGACCGGTCTGGGTGGCGGCGAGCCTGAGGCAGGCGGAGGCGCCGATAGTGAGAGAGGCCCACGAGTTACTGCGCGCGCGCTACCCGAATGCACTCCTCATCGCAGTGCCGAGACATCCTGGGCAGTTCATGTGGCCTGCTACTGAGGCGCACGCGCATGATAGCGAACGCTCGGTTCGGGACAGGCACCTTCTGATAGCTTCGGAACTGCATGATGACGAACCGCTAGCTCCCGTAACGAGCGTAGTCATTGCCGATACATACGGAGAGATGATCCGGTTTCTGTCCGCCGCTGATATCGCGTTCGTCGGTGGCACGCTCACACCGGTCGGTGGACATAATCCTCTCGAGCCGGCGTCCTTGGCCAAACCGATTTTGATGGGACCGGATGTCACCAATTTCCGTCAGATCGACGGCTTTTTGGGGGAGTGTGGTGGGCGTATTCGGGTGCATAGCGCGACCGAGCTCTCTGACGCGCTCATGTCATTATTTCGGGACAGCCACCATCTTGCGGAGGTAGGAGAAAACGCGAGGCGACTTGTGGAGGAGCACGGAGGGGCAACGGAGCGCACGATGGGCGCTCTTCAAGGGACTATTTTCGCGGATCAGCGTTTTCTGACTGTCGTATCAGATAGCCAGAAAACGCGTTGAGCCTTACGACCCCTTCTCGAGCAATGCATTGACTCGGTCAATGTCCTCCTTCGAGAGCGTTCCGGCTGCTTGCTGCAGCCTGAGCGTGTTCAGAAGATATGCGTTCCGGGCTTGCTGGTAGTCGCGCTCTGCATTGAACACCTCGCGCTGGGCGTTCAGGACATCAACGATGGTTCGTGTGCCGACGTCGAAGCCGGCCTGGGTCGCCTCCAGGGCTGATCGGGTAGATACTCTGGCCTGATCCAACGCCTGGACTCGCTCGAGTGCCGTCAATACCCCTCGGTAGGCGTTTGCCGCGTCGCGCGTGACCGTGCGCCGCGTTTCCTCCAGTGCCTCTCTCGCCTCGGTGTAGCGGAATTGTGCCTCGCGGATATTCGACGAGATACCTCCGCCCCTGTAGAGCGGAAGATTGAGCTGCACGCCTGCGCTCAGTTCGTCGGAACTGGAGTCACGGCCCTGGCGCCCATACTGCTCAAGGCCATCGTACCCGGCGACAAAGTCAACCGTGGGACGACGCACGCCGCGCTCCACGTCGATGCCCTCCATGGCCGCCTCCGCTGCAAAGCGTGCAGCGGCGAGCCGTCGGTTTTCCTGCTGCGCCTGTTCTCTCCACGAAGTCAGGTCGGTCGGCTCGGGTGCCGTCAGCGAGATTCCGGCTCTGACGGCTTCCAATACGCCGGGGGGTTGGTCGGTCAGTTCTCGAAGCTCTTCCCGGCGATTCTGGAGGTCATCCCGTGCCTGAAACAGCTCAGCTCGGGCCAGATCGGCACGCGCTCTGGCTTCCTCGACATCCGTCCTTGCGATGACTCCCACCTCGAAGCGTTGCTCCGCCTGCTCGAGCTGACGTTCGATAGCCTCGAGACTGGCTTCGGCGGCATCAACCGCCTCCCTCGCGTCCAGGACATCGAAGTATCTCTCCGACACCCTCAGGATGAGTGCCTGTTCAGCGAATGCGAATTGAGCCTTGGCCTGGCGCACCTGCGCGTCTGCACGGTCAACAGCCTGAGCTTGAGAGTACCTGTACAGGGGCTGCGAAAGGGAAACACCGTAGGTGAGCTGTCGATACTGTCCATCCGTTTGCACGCCGGACAGATCTCCGTTGTTGTCAGTGGCGTTGAATGACGACGTCAGAGAGACGTCCGGTCGGAGTCCCGCCCTCGCCTGCGGGAGTGCCTCCTCAAGAGCCTGACGGTCAGCGATAGCCTGCTGGAACTGCGGATCACTGGTGAGCGCCAACTCATAAACGTCCAGAAGGTCCTCTGCTGTCGCCTGCTGGTGAGGGACAGCCACTAATGCAACGATTGCAAAGACCGCCAGGCCAATGATCACTGTGTGCGGGCGAGGCATTATCAAATCCTATCTTTAGTACCTGGGCAGGCTAGGATCGACGGTGAGGGACCATTCGTCGATCCCACCACTCAGATTAAAGACTCGTTCCAAGCCATTTTGTTCAAGCCACAGACTCACAATGGCACTTCGAACGCCGTGATGACAGAGGACAACAATATCTCTGTCATCCGGCAAATCGGCCATGACTCCGGTGCCGAGGGTGCTCATGGGCGCAAGGACGCTTCCCTCGAGTCGGGCGAGGTGAGCCTCCCATGGCTCCCGTACATCGAGGACCATAATTTGTGCCTGTCCCTGTTCAATCTTTTGGTGGAGCTCCTGGGGCGTCAAGCTCTGCATATGCGGAATGCCGCCGAAGCGGTCTCAGAGAGAGAATTCTCGAGTGATGGGCGAGCCCAGAAGTGGCGGCGCTGTTGTGTCGAACAAGCTCTCGCTCGACCACTGATCCTCACCAACTCGGGTGATGAGCACCGCCTCCATGATTGGTGGCTGTCCCAGAATCAGGAATAGGCGTCCGCCTTCGGCCAGGCTGCGATGGAATCCTTGGTGCGGCTGGGGTAATGAACCCGTTACGGCGATGACGTCGTAGCGTCGACTATCGTCCCAGCCCAGTGCTGCATCGCCCACTTCAAGATGGGTGTTCCGCACTCCCATGTGACGAATGGAGTCCTCGGCGCGCGCCGTGAAGTCGGGGTAGATATCAACACTCGTCACATGAGATGCGAGATGGGCAAGACAACACGTGACATAGCCGGACCCAGTGCCTACTTCGAGAACACGCTCATTGGGCTGTGGATCCAGCGCCTGCAGGAGCCGTCCCTCAACTTTCGGTTCGAGCATCACCTCACCGTGCCCCAAAGGTACCTGCATGTCTGCATAGGCAAGCTTTGAATATTGTGCCGGCGTAAAGGACTCCCGTGGCAGCTTCTCAAGGACATCGAGGACGCGGTCGTTCAAAACCTCCCAGGTCCTCAATTGCTGCTCGATCATGTTTTCCCTTGCGTCAGCCAGATTCACGTCAGTCATGGAGGTCCGCTCTGTGATGGCCATGTCGATGACCGGTGTGAGACCTGCGGGAGTACTGAATCCGCTCGCGAGGGATGCCTACCCGCATGAGTGCCTGTCCCAAAATATTGCCTGCCGTAAGAGGTTAAGGCGTTTGCCGAAGAGCGACAAGCATCATCCATACCCCGCATATGGGGGATGGTTTTCGCGGTGGCGGTTGGAGATACTCTGTCCTAGACCAGTCGCTGGCCCGTCGGATACGGCAGCAGGGACGCTGAAAAACCGCTTGGGCTGGCGGCTGGTCGCCTTTATCGCTCGGACACTACTCTTTCCCGCTATTGGATTGACTCGTGGCCCTCTTGGGCGGATGTCGCGAGTGAGGCGAGCCACCCCTGATTAGCCGTTGATCCTGAAACGACCACCGCCTGTCGGTTCCGGCCCTTAGGTACTGGCAATTCAGGAGCACTTTTCCGAGACTGAGTCCGTGGCCAGTCGCCGGCAACCCGGCATAGGAATGGATGCCACGCCGGGACGCCGGCGGCTGCCACCACAGTTCCTGAAGCATTTACGACAGATTGAACTGAACACCGAAGGTTATCCAGGGATGGGGCAACCGCGTCGCAATCAGATATCGCTCAAGGCAACGCCTTGTTATCACCTCGTATCTCGATGCGTGAGGCGCGAGTTTTTGTGCGGTCATGACCCGCTGACGGGGAGGGATTACTCGCATAGGCGACGGTGGATATGTCAGCGCTTAGAAAGGCTCGTTCAGGTCTTCGCTGTCGATGTCTGCGCCTACGCCGTGATGTCCAATCACTACCATTTGGTAGTGCATATAGATGAACAAACCGCCAGATCGTGGACGCCACATGAAGTCTTGAGGCGCTGGCTAATGCTTTTCAAAGGGCCTGCGTGGATGCATGAGGTTGTGGAATCCGGCCATCGGATGGCGTCGCATCCGTCGATGGCGCTCATCGTGGCGATGTATCGATCCCGCCTGATGAGCCTGTCCTGGTTCATGCGCTGCATGAACGAACCGATCGCTCGTCGGGCGAATCGGGAAGACCAGGTGAGTGGCCATTTTTGGCAAGGGCGCTACCGCTGTCAGGCATTGCTGGATGAAGGGGCATTGATGACTGCTATGGCCTATGTGGACCTCAATCCTCTGAGGGCAGGGATGGTCGAGCGCCCTGAAGATGCGCAGTACGCCTCTGTGGCTCAACGGTTCTCTGCCGCGGCTGGTCGGCCGTTTGTGGGGATAGGTCCCAAGGTGATGGATTTCCCGGCAAATGGGACGGTCAAGGGTGACGAGGAGTTGACTCCGCTTCCAGTGACCTCGCTCGAATACCTAGAGCTCATCGATTGGAGTGGTCGGGCGGTTATCGCTGGCAAAGGCGCAGCTATGCCGGAGGATATACCGCCGGTATTAGAGCGATTGGGGATTGGGTCTGACGTGTTCGGCGATTTTGTCGCTGGTGGTAGCGGGCGTGGGTTGGCCGTGCTCGGTGACCCCGAGAGTCTCGGATCATGGGCGGAATCTCTCGGGCGTCACCATTTGAAAGGCCGCGGGCTTGCCGCCGCACTTTTCAGGCGGGCTGGCGAACGCCTTCGTTTCAGCTCATCGAAGCACGTGGGTCGAAGTCGAAGGTCTCTGCCATCGACTTAAAGAAGTCCTCTGACTGCTGCGTGTCGAGCGGCGGGTTGACGATCTTCAGCGAGACATATTGATCCCCCTTTTTCTGTCCGGGCAGCCCCCGGCCTTTCAAGCGTAGCCGTGCGCCAGTCTGGCTTCCTTTCGGTACTTTCAGCTCCACCTTGCCGCCCAGTGTCGGGGCCGTGATGGTTCCCCCCAGTGCGGCTTCCCATGGCGCCACTGGCACATCGACGTGGATGTCCTTGCCGCGGAGATGGAAGAGATTATGCGGGCGGATGTGCACCTCAAGGAGTAGATCACCCGGCTCGCCACCCATGGGTGAGCGGGTGCCTTGGCCCTTGAGTCGAATCTGTTGTCCGTTTGTAACGCCCTCGGGGATTTTCACGCGAAGCCGTTTCGGAGATCCGCCGCCCGTGCTGACATCCACTGACCTGGTCGCGCCTGTGTAAGCGTCTTCGAGGTCAATCTGCAACTTCGCCGTGGTATCCGGGCTGCGAAACTCGCTTGCGTAACCTGCTGCGTGCCTGTCCCCATCAGCGCGTCTGCCGAAACCATTAGCGCCAAACCCGCTACCAAGGCCTCCTCCGAACAGGTTCTCGAAGAAATCGCTGAAATCACCAAAGCCTGCGCTGTATCTCGCGCCACCCTGCGTACCAGCACGCTGTTCCCAACCCGGAGGTGGCCTGAAGTCTTGGCCCGATTGCCAGTTCTCACCAAGTTCGTCATACATCTTGCGCTTATCCGGATCCTTGAGGACCTCATAAGCCTCTGCAACCTGCTTGAACTTGGTTTCGGCGTCCGGTTCCTGGCTGACATCCGGATGATACTTGCGCGCTAGGCGACGATATGCCTTCTTGATCTCATCTTTGGATGCCTCGCGGCTCACTCCGAGCGTCTTGTAGTAGTCTTGGAACTCCATATCCTTTTGGTGCCTGTCCCAACTCCGCCGATCTGTTTGTAAAGAGGTGGAGGCTGCCACCGGCAAATTCAATGATGCGCCGCATTAGGATTGCAGCATCCGGTTTGGGCTGGTATAAAGATCGGTTTACCGAGCGCGGTTAGGCGCGCACGTTCGGACAAGGACTTCGGGAGGCCCCAATGGCCAAGGTATGTCAGGTCACCGGCAAGCGTCCGATGACCGGAAATAATGTTTCTCACGCCAACAACAAGACGCGCCGGCGTTTCCTGCCGAACCTGCGCTACCATCGCTTCTGGCTGGACAGTGAAAGCCGCTGGGTGCGGCTGCGTGTTTCCAGCAAGGGCATGCGGATTATCGACAAGGTCGGTATCGAGCAGGTAATTATGGACCTGCGTGACCGCGGCGAGAAAGTCTGAGGTAACTGATGCGCGACAAGATCAAACTCGTCTCTTCGGCTGGCACCGGGCATTTCTACACGACGGACAAGAATCGGCGTAACACTCCGCACAAGCTCGAGTTCCGTAAGTATGATCCAGTGGTGCGCAAGCATGTGATCTACAAGGAAGCCAAGATCAAGTAGGGCTCGGATCCCGAGCCCGACGCGAAAGCCCGCTACCCGGCGGGCTTTTTTGCAAGTGACACCCGGAAATCCGATCGCATGCCCGAACTGCCTGAGGTGGAGACGACGCGCCGGGGCCTGGAACCTCATTGCGTGGGCCATCGACTACAGTGCTTGAGGGTGCGAGAGCCCAGACTGCGTTGGCATGTTCCGGCGACAGACCCCGCTCGGGTCGCGGGTGCCCGCATCCATTCCCTTGATCGACGTGGCAAGTATCTATTATTCCGGCTCGAAGCAGGCACTACGATTATCCTGCACCTCGGCATGTCAGGGCATATGCGCGTGGTCGGGCCGGGACAGGCACTGAATACCCATGATCATGTTGATTTCGAGCTGGACACAGGCGAGCTACTTCGATTCAACGACCCGCGACGCTTCGGGAGCCTTCATATCACCGAAGATCCACCGGAGCAGCATCCGTTGCTATTCCGGCTCGGGCCAGAACCGCTTGGCGACGAATTCAGCGGCCAGTACCTGCACCATATAGCCGCCAAACGTCGTGTTGGAATAAAAAACCTGATAATGGACAGCCATGTGGTGGCTGGTGTCGGGAATATCTATGCGACCGAGGCACTCTATCGCGCAGGTATCCATCCAAAGCGACCCGCGGGGCGCATTGCCCGCCAGCGCTATGATCGCCTGGTCGGCTGCATTCGCGCAGTTCTGGCCGAAGCGATCGAGGCGGGTGGCACAACCCTACGAGATTTCAGCGGCGCCGATGGTGTCCCCGGATACTTCCAGCAAACACTCCATGCGTATGGGCGAGGTGGCATGCCGTGCGTCTGTTGCGGGCGTAGCTTGAGGGAAATTCGCCTCGCCCAGCGCACCACCGTGTACTGTCCGCGTTGTCAGCGCTGATTGTCTCTCTCAGCCCGCCGCCACGGCTCCATCACTACGGGGATCGCTGGCACCCTCCAGCAATCCGTCGGAGTGACGCACGATTGCCCCGGCATGCCCCATCATGCTGTCGAAATCCTTCACCGTTTCAATGGCATGCCCTGCCGCCTGGAGTTGCTCCAAAAGGCTCGCCGGGAATCGGGACTCGAGTTTGAGGTCTGTGGTTGAGTCCCCCCAGGTTCGGCCGAGCAACCAACGCGGCGCACTGACGGCCTTTTGAAGAGGCATCATCTCATTGGCATAACGGGTGAAGATCGCTGCTTGGGTTTGTGGCTGTCCCTCACCGCCCATCGTGCCGTAGACCATATGGCGGCCGTCGTCGAAGCTCGCCATCGCCGGATTCAGGGTATGAAAGGGTCGGCGGCTGGGCTCAAGAGCCTGCGGGCTCTGTACGTCCAAACCGAAGCTGATGCCCCGGTTCTGCATCAGGACTCCAGTCGCCGGTAGCACGACGCCCGCCCCATATTCCCAGTAGACCGACTGGATAAAGCTGACCGCCTGGCCCTGCGAGTCGATGGCGCCCATCCAGACCGTGTCGCCGGAGGCGCCCGGATGGGGCCAGGGCGCTGCCCGGGTCATATCGATTTCATTGGCAGCCGCTTCCAGCCACTCATCGCGCAGGAACGTCTCTGGGTTTACCGTCATCCAGCCCGGGTCGGTAATGTGCCTGTCCCGGACGCGGAAGGCCTTTTTCGTGGATTCGACGAGCGCGTGGACATACCTATACGAATCCATATCGGGCGAATCCATATCGGGGACAGGCACTCTTTGATGAATCCCAAGTATCAACAGTGAGGCCAGTCCCTGAGTGGGCGGGGGCATGTTGTAGAGACGGGCTCTGCCGAGGCGGAGGCTGAGTGGTTCGACCGTGAGTGGTCTGTACTCCAGGAGGTCGTTGAGCCGTAGAGGACTGCCGAGCGCGTCGAGATCGGCGGCCATGCTACGGGCAATATCGCCGCGGTAGAAGTCATCCAGCCCCGCACTGCCCAAGTGCTCCAGCGTATCGGCGAGCGCCGGCTGACGAAGCCGTGCTCCGCATTCGGGCGGACGATCCGAGGCATCGAGAAAGGTTTTCGAGAATCCCGGCAAATCACGGAGCTCTTCGAGCTTTTCGCTTGTAACCCGGACTTGGCCCGAGGTGACTGGAACACCCTCACGGGCCAGTGCTATTGCCGGTTCGAGCAGACGCGATAGGGGTAATCTACCCCTTTCAACCGTGGCGTGGGATAAAGCCGCCTTCCAACCTCCGATGGTTCCTGGCACCGTGAGTGCGGCCATTGGCCCCCTGGTCGGAATCGCTGCCAACCCGTGCTCGCGGTAGAAGTCCCGGCTAGCCAATTTGGCTGCCGGTCCAGAGGCATCGATGCCGATCGGTGCCGCCCCCGGCCGACCGATCAGCCAGAAACCATCGCCGCCAATCGAATTCATATGCGGATAGACAACGGCGATGACCGCCGCCGCAGCCACCATTGCTTCAGTGGCTGTCCCGTTCTCGCGGAGCACGTCGCGGCCCGCCTCGGCGGCCATGTGATGGGGGGCGGTCACCATGCCGCGGATGCCCATTGTCGTATTGAGCATCTCGATTCAGTTCAGCGTCTTGCCCAGAAACGCCCGCAGCGCTTCCCAGGACGCAAGATCGGCCCGCGGGTCATACCGATCTTCCGCCTCCCAGTCGGTAAAGGCATGTCGCGCTCCGCCATAGATCTCGATCTGATAATCGACTCCGTCGGCGTCAAGACGATCCGCGAGCGATGATACGTCTTCCATTGGCGCAACGGCATCGCTGCTCCCATGAAGAATCAGCAACTCGCTCTGCACGTCGGTATAGTCCTGGTCCTCTGGCGTGCCGAGCCCGCCATGAAAGGACACGAAGCCCTCAAGGGGTGAACCCGCACGCGCCATCTCGAGAACCACTGCGCCGCCAAAGCAATAGCCGATTGCCACCATCTCGGCGATATCCGTTGCGCGCTGGTTGAACGCCGCATCCATTCCAGCATCGACGAGGGCACGCATGCGATCGCGATCAGCATAGAGGGCGCCGGTCAGTTCCCGGCGACGTTCAATGCTTTCCGGACGGATTCCCTCTCCAAAGAGATCGATGGCGAAGGCCGCATAGCCCTCGCGGGCAAGCATTCTTGCCCGCGTGCGCTCATACTCGCCGAGACCATCCCAGTCATGCACGATCACAACCGTGGGCTGGTCCTCGCCCAACGCCCGGTTGTATGCGACATAACCCTCGAAAGCAGCATCATCATGTGTGTAACGAACTGATTCAGAGACGATTTCTGCATGCACGGCCTGGCTGACTGCCAGTAGCCCGAACACCGTGATGGCGGTGATCAACCTCGACATTTCGGAGATCCTCCTGAGGGTCGCTAAAGTGCCTGTCCCGAAATTTCGGTCTCGATCAGAGCGTGCCTGTCCCGATCAAATCATCCCTTCAGTTCGGCGAGCACGCGGTCTGCAAATTCGCGGGTGCCCGCCTCGCCACCCAGGTCCCGGGTGAGGACGCGGCCTTCGCCGGTCACCGTCTCGAGCGCTCCCATCAGGTCATCGGCGGCTTCCTGCTCGCCGAGGTCTTCCAGCATCATGACCACGGTCCAGATCATGGCAATCGGGTTGGCAGTATCCTGTCCGGCGATATCCGGCGCGGAGCCGTGAACGGGCTCGAACATCGAGGGCATGTCCGGGGCGGGGTTGATGTTCGCCGATGGCGCGACACCGATCCCGCCGGCCGTTGCCGGTCCGAGGTCGGAGAGGATATCTCCGAAGAGGTTGGTCCCCACCACGACATCGAACCAGTCCGGATGGGTGACGAAGTTGGCGGCAAGGATGTCGACATGGTAGCCATCCACCTGCACGTCAGGCCAATTCGGAGCCATGGCCGCTACCTGCTCGTCCCAGAAGGGCATCGTATGCTTGATGCCGTTGGATTTAGTGGCGTAGGCCAGCCGCTTGCGCGCCCGTGACTGCGCCAGCCGGAAGGCATATTCAAGAATGCGTTCACTACCCTTGCGGGTGATCACGGTGGCCTGCACCGCCATGGCCTCCGGCAGTCCATCGTAGAGTCTTCCCCCGATCTCGGAATACTCGCCCTCGTTGTTCTCGCGAACCACCAGATAGTTGATGTCCTCGGGACCCCGGTCTCGAAGCGCTGAGGTGAGGCCACGGAGCAGGCGCACTGGACGCAGATTGACGTATTGCTGGAATTCGCGCCGGATCGGCAGAAGCAGGCCCCAGAGCGAGACATGATCAGGGACACCGGGGTAACCGACGGCTCCCAGGAGAATCGCGTCGTGCGGCCGCAGCCGTTCGATACCATCGTCCGGCATCATGGCGCCATGTTCAGCATAGTACTCGCAGGAGTAGGGGAACTCGGTGAACGCAAAATCAAGGCCCGGACGTCTGGCGAGGGCCTCCAGGCAGCGCACGCCGACGGGGGTAACCTCCTGGCCGATACCGTCACCGGGTATGAGGGCGATTCGATGGGTCATGCTGAACCTTTCACACTGGTCAATGATGGAGCTGCAATGCTAGCGGATAAGCGGGTCCGGGCACAGCGCGCGGCGGTGGATCCGGCCGGACCGAATCGCCGGCCGGACAGGCGATTTTCAGATTGGTACCAGTCGACCTGTGCGCAGTTGCAGCATCCGGTCGACGGATGGAATCGCGGAGGGCTCGTGACCAAGGACGATGGCCGTTCGTCCGGTGAGCCAGCGCTCAATGGCAACGCTGACGTGCGCGGCAGTGGCCTCATCCAGCCCGCTGAGGGGTTCGTCGAGTACGACGATCGTCGCGTCGCGCAACATCACACGGCCGAGTGCAAGCCGCCGCGCCTGCCCGCCGGAGACTTCCAGGCCGGATTCCCCGATCCACGTGTGCATTCCATCGGGGCAACTCGCGACGAATTCGTCCAGCGCCAGCGCTTCGAGTAGAGACCACAGGCGGGCTTCGCTTGCGTCCGGGCAGGCGACCCGCAGATTGCCGGCGATTGTTCCACTGAACAGATCGGTCTGCTGGGTCAGGTAACCCAGCCGGGCCAGATGACTGGCGGCGTCCAGCATTCCGACCGGTTTTCCCCCCGCCAATACCCGACCGGTGTCAGGCACGAGCCATCCGGCGACGAGATCGGCCAGACTCGACTTTCCGCAGCCCGAGGCGCCGACTATTCCGAGATGTTCGCCTTCACTCACGGCAAGGTTCAGCTCATCGAGGACCCTCGCACCCGCACCGCGACGGACCGTGACCGACTCGAATCGGATATCCGACGCCTGCCCCGGCGTGGCCTCGATAGATTGATCGCCATGGCCATCGCCATGTCCCGGCTGTGTCGTGTGGCTCGAGGGTGTACGGCCGATCTCACCCGTGTCGAGGCGCTTTGCTGACGCCCGGGCCCGGGCCAGATGCAATCCGGATCCCGGTAATACGCCCAGGGGCTCGAGCAGGGCCAGGACGGCCAGAGGCATCATCACTGCAACGGCGCCATTGATCCGATCGGCCGCGAACAGACTCAGGGCAGCGAGCAGGACCCCCACCGCGACCAGCTGCAGCGTGCCGTGAAGGATCGCCTCGCCCGTCGCAATTCCGGTGGCGAGTCGGTTCTCGTCCGCGCGTTCCTCTTCATCGAGACCATCCACGCGTTCGCGGTGATAACCAACACTGCCAAAGGCCTTCAATTCGGTCAGCCCCCGAAGATGATCAACCAGCTGAGCGCGCAGGTTCGCATTGGCGCTCGCCAGGCGTCTGGTCAGTGCCTGTCCCGAAAACCAGGCGCGAAGTCCGATCAGCGCGCCCGCTGTTATCAGAGTCAGGCCGGCAATTGATGCCACGGTGACCGAGCCGATGGCCAGGAGCGCGACGGTAATCAGTATCGCGAGGCCGGCCACCACAGGCGGTGCCAGTCCCCGCAGATAGAGCCCGTCCAGGCGATCGATGTCAGTGGTCAGCCGGTTGAGCAGTTCGCCACTGCGCAGCTGGCCCAGTGCGCTGGGCGAGAGGTTCGCCAGCCGCGAGAAGGTCTGTCCGCGCAGGTCGCGCAGCAGCCTCAACACCACGTCGTGATTGAAGACCCGCTCAAAGTAACGCGCCACAGTGCGCGTGACGGCAAACGTGCGAATGCCACCACCCGGCACATAGATATCAAGCCGCGCCGCGACGCCGGCGGCGAGCAGTGCGCCGGTCACGGCCGTCGCGGTAATGAACCAGCCCGAGAGCGCCAGTAGCCCGATCCCGGATGCCGCGGTCACCAGCATCAGTGCGCCGCCGATGAGAAGGCGCCCGCGATAGGGACGCAGCATGCTCAGATAGGGGCGCAGCTCATGCATCGACGACAGGCTCCAGTCGCGCATGGCGGATCCGGTAGCGGCGCTCTGCGCTGTCTCGCAGCGCCCGGTCGTGGCTGGCAATGACGATGATGCGCCCCTCGGCGGCCAGGGCACCCAACCCGTCGACGACATAACGCTCTGTTTCAGCGTCGAGGGCTGCCGTCGGTTCATCGAGCAGGATCAGCGGCGCCGGCGAGACAAATGCCCTGGCCAGGGCCACGCGTTGTGCCTGTCCCCCGGACAGACCGACGCCTCGCTCACCAACGCCGGTATCAAGCCCGGCCGGGAGTCGCTCGGCGAATTCGATGACGCCGGCGCGGTTCGCGGCCGCCTCCAGCGCATCGTCGCTCGCGTCTGGATAGCCCAGACGGATGTTTTCGCGCAGGGTCGCACTGGCGATGAACGGGGGGGCACCAAGCCAGCCCGTCCGCTGATCAGTCGAGGGGCGCCGGATCTCGCCGGTGGCGGGTGAGAGCAGCCCGGCCAGCGCGAGCAGCAATGTCGTCTTGCCGGTACCGGAGGGGCCCTCGATCAGCACCCGCTCTCCCGGATCGGCGACCAGCTCGGCGACTTCCAGTACGATCCCCCGACCCGGACGCTCGAGTTTCAGATCAATCGCACGGAGCCCCTGATGTCCGTCCGGTGTCCGGGCGGTCGCGGCGGGTGCTGCCTGCCGAAGTGTTTCGCCGGGTGCGGATTGAGCTTCCGCCTCCGTCCTGCCTCCATCCTCAGCCTCTGTTTCAGCCTCGGCCTCGAACCCCATCAGCAGTTCCGCTGCCCCCAGCGCTGTGGCGCGGTCGTGGTAATGCTGAGCCAGCGTGCGGAGTGGCTGGAAAAACTCGGGGGCGAGCAATAGCACGAACAGGCCGCTGAACAGCGTGAGCTCCGGCGCCGGGCCGAACTCGATATAACCCAGCAGGCCGAAACCGATATAGATGGCGATCACCGCGATCGCCACGGAGGCGAAGAACTCGAGCACCGCCGAGGACAGGAAGGCGACACGCAGTACCCGCATACTGCGCTGCCTGTACTCGTCTGAACCGGCGAGAATACCGTCCGTGGCGTCTTGCACCCGACCGAACAGGCGCAGGGTGGTCAGGCCACGGACGCGATCCAGAAACTGCCCCGACAGCCGGGCGACCGACTCGAACTGATCGCGGTTGAGACGTTCCGCCCCCATGCCGACCAGCGCCATGAAAAGCGGGATGAGCGGTGCCGAGACGACGAGGAAAACAGCCGCGATCCAGTCCTGCGTGAATGCCGTGATCGCAATGACGAGCGGAATCACCGCGGCCACCGTCATTTGCGGTCGATAGCGCGAATAGTAGCCATCCAGGGCGCTGATCTGTTCGGTCAGCTGGCTGGCGGTTTCTCCGGTGTCCCGGGCGGCAAGGCCAGCGGGTCCCAGGGACTCGGCATGGTCGATCAGCCGCGAGCGCACGCGCTGTCTCACCCGGCTCGAGGCCTCGATGGATGCCCGAGCGCGCAGAATCTGCGCCACCGGACGGAGCAGGACAACCAGCACGAGGATCATGGCGGGTGCCAGCATGGCGTTCAGGCTGGCACCCGCCATCACCACCCGATGAACGAGCCAGGCGATCAGACCCGCCTGGGTGATGATCAACAGGCCCTCGATAACCCCGTACAGAGCGGCAAGCCGCAACCTGTGGGTGACCGCCCGGCCTTCCCGGGCGAGCCATGCGGCGGGTGTCATTTCGCTAGTGGTATCCCTCGCCGGGCCGCACTTTGCCGCGGAAGACCCAGTAGGTCCAGGCGGTGTAGGCAAGCACTACCGGTATGACGAAGAGCACACCCAGCAGGAGGAACATCTGCGACTCGCGCGCCGATGCAGCGTCGTAGAGGGTGTAGTCCGGCGGGACCACGTAAGGCCACTTGCTGGCCAGCAGTCCCAGGTAGGTAAAGATGAAAAGCCCCATGGTCGCCACGAATGGCAGGCCTTCGGCCCGGTTGCGCACGGAGCGCAGGATCAGCCAGGCGCAGGCCAGGGCGCCGGCGGGCAGGAGCCAGATGGAGAAAAGGTGACTGAACCAGCGATCGCGAACGAACTCGTCCACCAGTGGCGTCCAGAAGCTGATAATCAGGAATACGCCCAGGACGCCACCCAATAGCTTCGGCGTCAGCCGGTAGGCCCACTCCTGCACCGGGCCTTCGGTTTTCATGATCAGCCAGGTGCTGCCCAGCAGCGCATAGCCGAGTACGAGCCCGATCCCGGTCAGCACCGAGAAGGGTGTCAGCCAGTCAAAGGCCCCGCCGACGTAGGCGAAATTCTCCGTCTCAAAGCCCTGGATATAGGCACCGACCACGATACCCTGCGCCAGTGCCGCAACCGTGGATCCGCCGGCGAAGGCCGCGCTCCACCAACCCTTTTTCGCCGGACTTGCCTTGAACCGGAACTCGAAGGCCACGCCGCGGAAGATCAGGCCGGCAAGCAGCAGGAACACCCCCAGGTAGAGCGCAGGCAGCAGCACGGAGTAGACCAGTGGGAAAGCGCCAAGCAGCCCGGCACCACCCAGCACCAGCCAGGTCTCGTTGCCATCCCAGACCGGTGCCACGGAGTTCATCATGACGTCACGCGATTCCTCGTCCGGGGCGAAGGGATAGAGAATCCCAACCCCCAGATCGAAGCCATCCATGAGGACGTACATGATCACACCAAAGGCGATGATGATCGCCCAGATCATGGTGAAGTCGATCATGTCCAGTCTCCCCTGGCCGGTGCCGCGGGGGCGGTATCACCAATCGGCCCCCCGGCCGACAACGGCCGCTTGGGATGGGCGCCGGGTTCGCTGCTGCCCGGCTCGACATCCGCCATGCCGCCCTGAACGAGTCGCCAGAGGTAGTACCCGCCGGAGGCGTACACCACGGCATAGACGGACATGTAGCCAACAAGGCTCACCATCGCCATCCAGCCGGTGAGCGACGGTGTGACCCCCTCCGAGAAGTTGATCATTCCGTATACCAGCCACGGTGCACGGCCCGACTCGGTGGTGAACCAGCCGGCCAGCACAGCGACAAAGGGCGCAGCGATCATCAGCGGCAGCACGCGATGAAAGAACCCCGGCTCGTAGAGCCGCCCGCGCAGCCGAAGTACGAGGCCCCAAATACCGAATGCAATCATCAGGAAGCCGATACCGACCATGATTCTGAACGACCAGAAGACGATGGAGACCGGTGGCTGATCCTGCGGTGCAACCTCGCTGATCCCCGGTATGACGCCATTGGCATCGTGCGTGAGGATGAAGCTGGCGAGCTTGGGGATGCCGATTTCAAACCGGTTTTCCTGTGCGGCCTGATCGGGCAGGGCAAAGAGCAGCAGAGGAGCACCGGCCTGCCGCTCCCAGTTGCCCTCCATCGCGGCCACCTTGATCGGCTGATACTCCAGCGTATTGATGCCATGGAAGTCGCCGATGACCGCCTGGGCCGGGGCCAGGAACAGGATCATCCAGAGGCACATGGAGAGCGCCTTGCGGTTGGCCTCGACCATGTGTCCCTTGAGCAGATACCAGGCGCTCACACCAGCCACCACGAAGCTCCCGGTCAGGAAGCTTGCCACCGCCATGTGTGTGAAGCGGTAGGGGAACGACGGGTTGAAGATCGCCTCGGCCCAGCTGCGGACATGCAGCATGCCGTCCTGGAATTCGACGCCGGCCGGCGTATGCATCCAGCTGTTGGCCACCAGAATCCAGAACGAGGAGATGAAGGTGCCGAGGGCCACCATGATCGCGGCAAAAAGATGTGTGCCCCGGGGTACCTTGTCGCGGCCGAAGAGCAGTACACCCAGGAACGCGGCCTCCAGGAAGAAAGCAGTGACGACCTCATAACTGAGGATCGGCCCGAGGAAGTTCGCCGACATCTGGGCGAAATTGCTCCAGTTGGTGCCGAACTGGAACGACATCACGATGCCCGAGACAACGCCCATTCCGAAGGCAACGGCGAATACCTTGGTCCAGAAGCGGGAGAGTTGAGCCCAGGCCGGATTGCCGGTCTTGAAGTGAAGGCCCTCAAGCAGCGCGATATAGGATGCCAGGCCGATGGTGAACACCGGGAATATCGCGTGAAAGGACACGACAAACGCGAACTGGATTCGCGAGATCAGCAGCGGATCGAACTCCATGACACCTGCCTCTGTATTGCATGTCTGAGGCACGCCCTGCGTGCCCGGTTCTCGGTGTCGTCCCGCAGGACGACGTTGCGTGCCGTCTCAGGCGCTCGCCTTACCGGCCTGCACCCGCCCCACGTCACTCAGGGCCGTCGGATTGATGATGGTGATGAGACCACGCTCCAGGTTGACCAGTCCCCGCCGCTCGAATTCCTTCAGAAGACGGCTGACCACTTCCCTCGCCGTACCCAGTTCCACTGCCAGATCCTGATGTGTGATCGATAGTTGACCGTCGCGCTGGCGCTCAAGCAGCCGCTCGGCCAGGCGCTGGTCAAGCCGCCGGAAGGCGACCTCCTCGATCACCAGCATCAGTGACTGCAGTCGCTGGCCATAGCTCTCGAGCACGGCCTGCCGGAACCCGGCTGCGTCGTTCATCAGCCGCTCCGTCAAGGCGACCGGAATGAGCAGCACCTCGCTGTCTTCCTCGACAACCGCTTCCGACTGGTGACTGCCTTGCGTGAGCAGACACGCCACGGAGAGCGGGCACAATTCACCCCCTTTGATTCGATAAAGGACGATTTCGTTCCCCGATGCACCCACCATCTGGACACGGATTTCACCGTTGAGTACCAGCGGCAGCCCTTGGCATTCATCGCCGGGTCCAAACACCGAGGTCCCCGCCGGCAGGGTCAGCTGCTGAGCGGCCCGCCTCAGCTCGCTCCAGGTGCTCTGGTCAAGCTCTGCAAAGGCGGGTGGCGGGGCGTCAGGGACATGACGCGGATCATGTTTATGCATGGTCTGTCCGAAGTTATGTGACTTCATCACTGATCGCCTGATGAGCAGGCGCGCCTACTGGGGTCAATGTCCAGAGGCATTGACCGAATTGGATCAAAGGAGTGCACCTCATGTTCAAACAAAACGTCGGTTCCGCCGATCGCATCGTTCGCGCCATTGTGGGACTGGCTCTCATTGCCATGGCGGTCTTCGGCCAGGGCATGGCCTGGGGCTGGATCGGCCTGGTGCCACTTGCCACATCGGTCGTCAGCTACTGTCCGGCCTACGGCATTTTCGGTCTCAACACTTGCGGACGCAAAGCCCAGCACTGAAACGTTGATCATACGAGGAATCCAATGATGAAGTCGATCAAATCCCTGACGGCCACCCTGCTGCTGGCGCTCTTCTCCAGCGTCGCCATGGCGCAGAACGATGCCGACATGCTCACCATCATCACCAGTGATGAGGATGAGACGCAGGCCATGGCCCTGATCCTGACCATGCAGGCCCAGCAGAAAGGGGCGTCGCCGCAGGTTCTGCTCTGTGATGACGCCGGTGACCTGGCGGTGCGCTCGGAGGTCGCTGAGTCCGAGACGCTGCGTGGCCCTGATGCGAGCCCGGCGCAGATGATTCAGGGCCTGGTCAATAACGGTGTGACCGTCGATGTCTGTGCCATTTACCTGCCCAACCGCGAGTACACCGAGACCGACCTCATCGAAGGGGTTGGCGTTGCCCAGCCACCGGCCATTGGTGAGCTCGTCGCCAATCCGGCCATCCGTCTTTTCACGTTCTGATATTCGCGGAGGACGATCCCATGCAAACCGGAAAACTCGCGCGAAACCTGATGCTCGCTCTGGCCATTGCGGTCCCCGGGATGGCCGGCGCACAGTCCGGCACGTCGATGGCCGATATCGGGCCGGTGGTGGACGCCGGATGGGCCCTCGACCATCAGGATGACCTCACCCTGATCAATGTGTCCCGTCGCCCGTCGAACTATGATGAGACCGGCTTTATCGCTGGCGCACCGTTCGTGGGGATGGGGGAGTTCCTGACCGAGCGCCCGGGGCTCAAGGACACGATCCGCTACCTTGCACCCACCGCCGGGCAATTCGAGACCGTCATGCAGGGACTCGGTGTGGATGCCGGCGACCTGGTGGTCATCGCGCCGGCGGGGACCACCGTCTATGGTGATGCCACGGTTGCCTCGCGACTTTACTGGCAGCTCAAGTACTTCGGCCATGACAACGTTGCCATTCTGGATGGCGGTGTCGCGGCCTGGGACGCCGCCGGTGGCGAGGTCTCCGACTCGCCGGCAGCGTCGCCCGGGGGCGGCAGTTACACAGCCGGTGAACCGCGCGGCGAGCTCCTCGCCACGACGGCCGAGGTGGCAGCGGTGATCGCCGGGGAGGAGTCTGCCCAGCTGGTGGATAATCGACCCCTGCCGCAGTTTACCGGCGTGATGAGCAAGGACTATGTGGATGGCAGTGGCCATTTGCCGGCGGCGAGGCCCGTCCCGTTCAACCTCTTCGTCGCCCCCCGTGAGGGCGTTGTCTACTGGCGTACTCCCGACCAGGTCCGGGACATCATGTCGGCGATGCTGCCGGGCGTGGAGGGCCGGATCATCGACTATTGCAACTCCGGCCACGTCTCGTCGCTGGCCTGGTTTGCCATGTCGGAGATCGGCGGGATGGCCGATGTTGCCCTCTATGATGGTTCGCTTCACGAGTGGACCCTCGACGGTGAGCGTTCACTGGTCATAGGCCAGTAGGCCCACAACCGGGGCAGGCACTCTGCCTGCCCCGGGCCATTCGCCACGGCCCGTGACGCTCAATGTCCCGTCAGTAGGCCGACGGCAATCGTCCACACCATCACGGCAATGCCGGCCTCAAGTATCCGCCAGGCCGCGGGTCGTTCGAATAACGGCCTTAACGGCCTTGCGCCGTATCCGAGGGCGAAGAAAAACAGAAACGATCCGGTGATCGCACCGCTCGCAAACACCACTCTTGCTCCCTCGAATTGGGTTGATATCGCCCCCAGCATGACGACTGTGTCGAGATAGACATGCGGGTTCAGCCACGTGATCGCCAGACAGGCCAGTAGCGTGCGGCCAAGGCGAGGCCTGGTGACGCCAATGACGGTTCGCTCGTCCGCGTGCAGGGCCCGGCGTGAGCGAAGTGCCGACCAGAGGCTCCTGGCACCGAAAACGAACAGAAAGAGCGCCCCGGCGATACGCGCGATCGGCTCGATCGCGGGGAGCCAGTTTGTTACCTCTTCAAACGCCGTTACCCCAAGCGTAATCAGGATGGCGTCTGACAGGGCGCACGTCAGGCAGACGGTGAATACGTGTTCACCAAGAAGCCCCTGCCGCAGGACGAAGGCATTCTGGGCGCCAATGGCGACGATGAGCGCGAGGCCCATCGCCATGCCGGTAAAAAAAACGCTGGTCAGTAGTCGCAGCCCATGGCCTTGGCCCGCTCCCGGGTGGCCTTGGGGTCGCGCCGGTTGCGCCGTACCTCCGGGCTCGCCTCCGGCCAGCCCTGAAGATGATCAATGGCCAGGTTGGTCAGCATGTCGAGATGATCCGGCCGTGCGTTGAGCGCGCGGATGTAGCGCAACTCGCCGCCGCCGTTTTCCTCGAAGATCTCCGCGTTCTCGCCCTCGATTTCCTCGAGCGTCTCCAGGCAATCCGCCGAGAATCCGGGGCAGATCACGTCGAGTTTCTCCATTCCCGACTCGGCGAGGCCCTTGACCGTCTCGTCGGTGTAGGGCTGAAGCCAGACCTCGCGCCCGAAAAGCGACTGGAAGGTGACCTGCCAATCCCCGTCTGCCATGCCCAGTCGCTCGGCGACCAGGCGGGCGGTTTTCTGGCACTGGCAGTGATAGAAGTCGCCATTCAGCAGGTAGCGCCGGGGCATGCCATGGAAGGAGAAAAGCATCTTCTCGGCCTTGCCGTGCGCCTCCCAGTGCTCGCGAATGGTGTTGGCCAGCGATTCGATATACTGCGGGTCGTCGTGATACTGGCCGATCAGTCGCAGCTCCGGGATGACCCGCCATTTCTTGAGCTCGTCGAAGACGGCGTCGTAGGTCGACCCCACCGTGGTGGCGGAGTATTGCGGGTAGAGCGGCATCACCAGAATCCGCTCCGCCCCTTCCTCGCGGAGCTTGCGCAGCCCATCCCGGATGGACGGGTTGCCGTAGCGCATGGCGAGTTCGACGCTGACCGGCCCGTCCAGCCGTTCCTTCAGACGCTTGGCAATCCCCTCGGTCTGTTCCTTGCCGATGGTGAGCAGCGGCGAGCCGCCTTCCTCCCATACCTCGGCATACGCAGCGGCGGATTTTTTCGGCCGCGTGCGCAGGATGACGCCATGCAGGAGCAGCCACCAGAGTGGGCGATTGATCTCGACGACACGGGGGTCACCCAGGAACTCGGCCAGATAGCGGCGCAGGGCCGGCGTCGTGGGCGCATCGGGTGTCCCGAGGTTGGTGACTAGCACGCCCAGACGGGGAATATCGTCATGATGGGCATTCGGCTTGGCGCTGTACATTGGCATGTCGGTCGATCCTGCATACAACAGAAAGCACCAATGATAGGCCGGAACCGGCGTTGGGGAAAATGCAACGGGCTGCGCTGAACAATAGCCTTCGCCTATTACGCCCACGGAGCAGGTACACTTGACTCCCTACGCATCAGAGGGATGCAGGGGCACAACGTATCCATGAGTGTGGCGCCGGTCTATGGCGAGGTGGATCTCACGAGCTAAAACCGGATCCGGAATTCGCTCCCTGCGGTTTCGCGTTGGCCTGTTGGTCCTGGGCATTGCTGTGGTGGCCGCGTCTGGGATGTCCGGGTTGACCTATATCGGCGACTCTATTCGTACTGACGCGGCGGCGATCAACTTGGCTGGCTCGCTGCGTATGCAGGCTTTTCAAGTCGCGTTGTTAGTCAGAGATGGCGCCGGCCAATCCGCTGTAGGCAACGCCGCGCAGCGATTCGGAGAGACCTTGTCGGATGCCCGCCTGATGCATGCCTTGGCGCATGGAGAGGAATCCTCTGCGGCTGCTTACAAGCGAGTCGTGAACGACTGGCGTCGCTTTGCCACCACGGTGGCAAGTGATCCGGTGACGGCCGTTCGCTATTTGGACGCGGTGTCGCGCTTCGTGTCACATATCGACGCCATGGTTTCTGCGCTTCAATCCGAGGCCGAGTCACGGGTTCGGCTGCTGTGGTGGGCGCAGGCGGCCGTCATTGCGCTGATTCTTTCCCTCGCCGCGCTCGCGATGCTGCAGTTGCAGGATGGCCTTTTCAGGCCTCTGGCTCGCCTCGGCCAAGCCGTCAGGAGAGCCTCGAGCGGAAATCGCGGTGTTCGGGTTGAGCCGCTGCCGGATAATGAGATCGGCGTGATCGCGGATCATTTCAACCATATGGTCGCTCACGTCGAGCGCTTGCAGATCGATCTTGAGTCTGAGGTTGGCAGCAAGAGTGCGGAGCTGCGATATCGCAATCAGTCGCTGATGCTGCTCTATGACTTGACGTGCGATCTGGTTCCGCTCGAACTGAATTATCAGACGATTGAGCCGCTGCTGGGGCGCTTGCGCCGGATCATCGGCCTGTGCTCAGTCAACCTGGAGATCCGCGATCCGAGTGCTATGGACCGAGGGGTTGTGATAACGGTATCCCGCCCGGGTGGTGATGCATGGCAATTTGCCAATGCGGCTCGCGAATCCTCCACTCACACCCGTATTTCGCTGAGCGACGGCAAGATCGAATGCGGTGCATTAACCGTAGTCAGCGATACGGATAAGCGGCTGACAGACATGGACCGTCAGCTGCTCGAAGCGGTTGCCGAGCGCTTCAGCTGGGCGAGCCGGCTGGCGCGTGCATCGCGCGAGCAGGAGATCCTGTCTTTGATGGAGGAGCGTGCGGTCATTGCCCGAGAGCTCCATGACTCGCTGGCACAGGCGCTCTCCTATCTCAAGATTCAGGTAGTGCGGCTGGGCAGTCAGATAACCGTATCCGGTCAGGCATCCCCCGAGACAGAAGCAATACTGGACGAACTCCAAATAGGGCTAACTGCCGCATATCAGGATCTTCGAGAACTGCTTGCCACTTTTCGTCTGCGAGTCGACGAACCGGATTTGGAGTTGGCACTCCGCGGTGCGGTGAGCGAGTGTGCGCGGCGTTCCCCGGAACTCACGATAGAGTTGGAGTTCTCTGAGAGGCAGATCGGGTTAACCGCCCCTGAGACGATTCACATGCTCCATATCGTCAGGGAGGCTCTCGCCAATATTGTTCGCCACTCGAGTGCGCGCAATGCGACCGTGGCTTTATTCCGGCGCGGAGCGGGTAGGCCACTCGTCCTGCGGATAGACGACGATGGCATTGGCATCAACCCTGAGCCCGATATGAATCGAATCGGGCACTATGGCCTCGTCACGATGCGTGAGAGAGCGGAACGTCTTGGTGGTGTGTTGAGTATTCAGCATCCGGAGACAGGTGGCACCCGAATTGAGGTTGAGGTCCCGGCGGGATGACCCATCGCATACTGATCGTTGATGACCATCCGCTGCTCCGCCGCGGACTGGCACAACTCCTGGCGCTGGAGCCGGGCCGGGGGCTTGAGCTTGCCGGAGAGGCGGGAAGCGGTTCGGAGGGTCTGCGTCTGGCAGAGTCGCTGGACCCGGATCTGATCCTGCTGGATCTGGAGATGCCGGGCATGAGTGGCGTCGATACGCTGAAAGCGCTGCGCGAGGCCGGCTATACCACCCCCGTGGTTGTCCTCACCGTCTCCGACCGGGATGAAGATGTCGGCGAGGCCCTGCGCGCCGGCGCCAGTGGTTATCTGCTCAAGGACATGGAGCCGGAGCGCCTGATCGACTCGCTCTCGCGGGCGGTTGAGGGCGAGGTGGTGATCAGCCCCGCCCTGACCGCCACCCTGGCGAGGGCGATGAACGCCGACTCGGACAGCGATTCATTCGGGATTGAGGCGCTGACTGCCCGGGAGCGCGAAATTCTCGGCCGATTGGCGCATGGCCAGAGCAACAAGATGATCGCCCGCGAGCTGCATATCACCGAGGGCACGGCGAAGATCCACGTAAGGAACCTGCTTCGCAAGATGAAGCTGCGCTCCCGCGTCGAGGCCGCCGTCTGGGCGGTGCAGCATGGCATTGGCTGATCGCCGGGCGCCTCATTCGCCGTCGTCGGACTCGTCCTCTTCGTCTTCGTCTTCTTCGGAGAGGACATCCTCTATCCAGGTGAGGCCGGCCACCGCCGCCGGGAATCCCGCCGTGGGGATGGCCAGCAGCGCGACCTGGCGCAGGGCCTCGGCGCTGAATCCCTCGTCAAGGGCCCGACGTGTGTGCGAGTGCGTAGCGCCCTCGCTGCCGATGCCGATCGACAGAGCCAGCTTCACCAGCCGGCGCTCGCTGCCGTCCAGCGGGCCCGATTCGGCCACCGCCAGTCCCAGTTCACTGTAGGCATCCCAGACATCCGGATTGTTGGTGGCGACATCGTTGGCGCCGTGCGGCAGGTCGTTGCTCATTGCTTGACTCCGGTTGTCGTCCAGGCCGTGATCCGCCACACGGTATCACGGCCTGTGATCAGCAAGGGATCATTCCCGCGTGCCGCGCTCAGCGCATGGGCAGACTCTGCGTGAGCTGGTCGATGAGTATCGCCGTCTGCTCCTGACGCTGTTTGGACAGCGCATCCGCGGCGATGCCGCCACCAACGGCACCCCCCACGCCACCAACGATGGCGCCCGTGTCATCACCCACCTCGGCACCGATAATGCCGCCACCGATGGCACCAAGCAGCTGCCCGGCGCGACGGGTCATGTTGGCACCGGTCCGGGCGCTGCCGGAGGCGGACCACAGAATGGTGCCGTCCTCCACGTCCACCATCTGGGCGCTCATGCTCATGTCGTCACCGAAGTCCGGGATATTGACCAGGACGACGCTATCCACGTTCAAGACCTGACCCGCCCGGGCCGCACCAGAGGCCGTGGTGATCTGCGATCGTGAAAAGTCCTGCTCCTCGAGCACGGCGTTGATCTGGCTGCGCTCGATCGGGCTGTAGCCATGCCGAAGCAGGGCCTGATTGAACATGCTGGCGATCTGGTCGCGGGCAGCCTGCCCGCCGACGCCTTCAACCGAGACCACCGCGGTGCGCTGGATACTGGAGAAATCAAAACTGCGATTGTACTCCCCGCTCCCGCTTACCGATGCGCAGGCGCTTACCACCAGCGCCATGGCAATCGCGAGCCAGGGACCTCTCCATTCCCGGATTATCTGCATCGAACATCTCCTTGCCATTTCCTACCCTGTCAGACCCTCTAAGCCCGGAATGATTTCCCTCTCGGGAACCATGACCGGCAGATCCGGAGTCTCTAACCTTAGAAGCGGGTCGGATACCCAACCTGAGTATTGGATAATGACCGAGGTGTCTTCATGAGTCACGTTTCCCGTGCCGGCTGCGGCGCCGACTGCGGCAAGGGGCCCGAATGAGCGCCGACAAGCCATGCTGGCGACAATGGTTGGGGGCACGTGCCTCGTGGCTGGGGCTGACGGTGGTCGTGGTCATCGGTATCGCGGTGTTGACCTGGCGGCCGTGGGTCGACAACGGTCTGCCCGAGGGATTCGCCGGCAGCAATGGCCGTATTGAGGCGGTCGAGATCAATGTCGCCACCCGCACGGCCGGACGTCTGCAAAGCGTCGGCGTGGAAGAGGGCGACTTCGTCGAATCCGGAGATGTCCTGGCCCGCATGGATACCGTCAGCCTCGAGGCCCGGCTGCACGAGGCCGAGGCGCAGGCCGAGCGGGCGCGCATCGGTGTCGACACGGCCGAGCGCCAGGTGGAGGAGCGCCAATCCCGGCTCGAGACGGCCGAGGCGGTCGTCCGTCAGCGTGAGGCCGAGCTGAATGCCGCGCGGAAGCGGCTGGAACGCACCCGCCAGCTTGTCGACCGCGGGAGCGCCACGCCCGCTCAACTGGACGAGGATGAGGCCGCGTTCGAGGGTGCCCGGGCCGCAGTCAGTGCCGCGGAGGCCGAGGTTGCATCGGCGCGTGCGGCGCTTGGTGCGGCCCGCTCGGGCGTTGTCGCCGCCCGCGCGGAGCGGTCCGCGGCGCAGGCGACGGTCGAGCGCATTCAGAGTGATCTGGACGAGGCCGTCCTGCGTGCACCCCGGAGCGGGCGCGTCCAGTACCGGGTGGCCCAACCCGGCGAAGTGCTGGCCGCCGGTGGGGCGGTGCTGAACCTGGTTGACCTGACCGACGTCTACATGACGTTTTTCCTGCCGACCGCCGAAGCCGGACGCACCGCTATTGGCGCCGAGGCCCGGATCGTTGTGGATGCCGCCCCGGACTACGTGATCCCGGCGCATATCAGTTTCGTCGCCGATGAGGCGCAGTTCACGCCGAAGACCGTGGAGACCGAGCAGGAGCGAGAAAAGCTCATGTTCCGCCTGAAGGCGTCCATCGATCCCGAGCTGCTGCGCCGCCATCTGAGGCAGGTCAAGACCGGGCTGCCGGGCATGGCCTATGTGCGGCTCGATCCGGAGGCGGATTGGCCGGCGGAGCTGCAGTTGAATCTGCCGGAATGACCGGGCCTGTTGCACAGGTCCGGGGGTTGCGGCTGGTCTATCGCCGCACGATTGCTCTGGATGACGTCTCCCTGGAGATCCCCGCGGGTTGCCTGGCGGGGATCATCGGACCTGACGGCGCCGGCAAGTCCAGTCTGCTCGGCCTGCTGGCCGGGGCGCGGGCCATCCAGGCGGGCGGTGTTCATGTCCTGGGTGCGGACCTGTCGGACAGCACGGCACGCCGGCGCCTCTATCCGCGGATCGCCTATATGCCGCAAGGGTTGGGTCGCAATCTCTATGCCACTCTCTCCGTTGCGGAGAACATCGATTTCTTTGCGCGTCTGTTCGGCCAGGCGGCAGCCGAGCGTCGAGTGCGGATAGAGACACTGACACGGGCGACCGGGCTCAACGAATTCCTCTCGCGACCAGTGGACAAGCTCTCCGGCGGCATGAAGCAGAAGCTTGGGCTTTGCTGTGCGTTGGTTCACGACCCGGATCTGCTGATTCTCGACGAGCCCACCACCGGCGTCGATCCGCTTTCACGGCGCCAGTTCTGGTCGCTTGTGGAGGCGGTTCGCGCGCGCCGGCCGGGGATGAGCGTCGTCGTGGCGACCGCCACGTTCGAGGAAGCGGAACGCTTTGACTGGGTGACCGCGCTCGATGGTGGGCGGGTCCTCGGAAGTGGCAGTGTGGAAGCGCTTCGTGAGCGAACCGGCACGCAATCCCTTGAGTCGGCCTTCATCGGGCTGCTCCCGGAGCGCCGCCGTGGCCGGCACGCGCCAGTGGAGATTCCGCCCCGGCCGGATGACCAGGCCAGCCAGGTGGTCATCGAGGCGGACTCGCTGACGCGGCGGTTTGGTGACTTCACGGCAGTGGATGCGGCGAGCTTCTCCATCCGACGTGGCGAGATTTTCGGCTTCGTGGGCTCGAATGGCTGTGGCAAGACCACGACCATGAAGATGCTCACCGGGCTGTTGCCGCCCAGCGAGGGGGAGGCCCGCCTTTTCAGTCATGTGCTAGATCCCCGGGACCTGCAGACCCGCCGTCAGGTGGGTTATATGTCGCAGTTCTTCTCGCTCTACGATGAGCTGACCGTTCGCCGGAATCTGCGCTTGCATGCAAGGCTTTTCGGGCTGTCGGGTCCGAGCGCGAGCGAACGGATATGCAGCCTGGCGGCGCGTTTGGGTCTGACGGACTCGCTGGACCGTCTGCCGGCGCATCTGTCGCTGGGTCATCGGCAGCGGCTATCGCTGGCGGCCGCGATGATCCACCAGCCACCGGTGCTGATTCTCGATGAGCCGACTTCCGGCGTCGATCCTGTGGCCCGTGATGATTTCTGGCGGATTCTGGTTGATCTATCGCGCAACGACGGTGTCACCATTTTCATCTCCACGCATTTCATGAACGAGGCGGAGCGCTGCGATCGCATCGCGCTGATGCATGCCGGAGAGGTGCTCAGCACCGATACGCCGGCCGCCATCGTGGATCGCGAGGGGGTCGATGACCTGGAGGCGGCGTTCGTGGCGACGCTGGAGCGTCGGGTCGACAGCGACCAGCCGGATGGTGGAGGCGGTGGAAGCCTCTCGGCCGATCAGCGCGGAGCGGAGCAATCATCAACGCCGGCCCGCTTCGACGGGCGCCGGATGCTCAGTTATGCCTGGCGGGAGAGCCTCGAGCTGATGCGCGACCCTCTGAGGCTGACGATGGCGCTGCTGGGCAGTCTGATCCTGCTTTTCGTGATGGGCTACGGCATCAGCCTGGATGTTGATGATCTTGATTTCGCGGTGTTGGACCGTGACCGCACCACGACCAGCCGTGACTACATCAGCGACATTGCCGGGTCTCGGTACTTCATCGAGCAACCATCCATTGCCAGCCAGTCGGAGCTGGAAGCACGGATGCGCAGCGGTGAACTGGGCCTCGCCCTGGAGATTCCGCCGGGTTTTGCCCGCGATCTGAGACGGGGGGCTGGCGTGGAGATCGGCGCCTGGATTGACGGCGCGATGCCGCAGCGGGCTGAAACGATCCGCGGTTATGTGGAAGGGATCCATGCCCACTGGTTGCAGCGCAAGGCGGTGGAAAGCGGGCAGGCCGACGCCATCATGCCGCCCTATGCCCTCGAGACCCGTTTCCGTTACAACCCCAACCTGGAGAGCATGGTGGCCATGGCGCCCGCCGTGATTCCCCTCCTTTTAATGCTGATCCCGGCAATGCTCACGGCCCTCAGTGTGGTTCGGGAGAAGGAGCTCGGTTCCATCACCAACTTCCATGTCACCCCGACCAGCCGGCTGGAGTTCCTGCTTGGCAAGCAGATGCCGTATGTCGTCCTGTCGATGGGCAGTTTCCTGCTCCTCACGATCATGACGATCAGCGTGCTGGACGTGCCGCTCACCGGGAGTTTCATCACGCTGAGCCTGGCCGCGCTGGTTTACCTGAGCGCGGCGACGGCGGTCGGGCTGGTGATCTCGGCGTTCATGCGCAGCCAGATAGCGGCGATATTCGGCACGGCCATCCTGTCGATCATTCCGGCGGTGAGTTTTTCCGGGATGCTGGAGCCGGTCAGTTCACTGCAGGGTTTCGGCCGGGTGATCGGCGAGCTCTATCCCACCACCCATTTCCTGACCATTGCCCGGGGTGCCTTTGCCAAGGGGCTGGGGATGGCCGAGCTGAAGGATGCATTCCTGCCACTGCTGCTGGCCGTCCCGGTGCTGATCGGGTTGGCGGTTGTCCTGCTCCGGAAGCAGGCTCGCTAGCCATGCGACTGCGCAACGTGCTCAACCTGGCGGTGAAAGAGCTGCAGATCCTTTTGCGGGATCCGATCATGCTCGGGTTGATTGTCTACGCCTTCAGTATCTCCATCCATGCCGCCGCCACCGCCATGCCGGAGACCCTTAGCAAGGCCTCGATTTCCATCGTCAACGAGGATCGTTCGCCGCTCTCATGGCGGCTGGTGGATGCCTTCAACCCCCCGGCGTTCCTGCCGCCGGCGCTCATCAGCACCGAGCGAATGGATGCCCGGATGGACGAGGGGCTTACGACCTTTGCCCTTGCCATTCCGCCCGGATTCCAGCGCGACCTGATCGGGGGGCGGGACCCGGCTCTGCAGCTCAACGTGGACGCCACACGAATGACCCAGGCCTTCTCCGGGGCGGGGTACATACAGGCCATCATCGACCAGCAGGTCAACCAGTTCCTCGGGCGTTACGGTGAAGAACGGCGATCCCCGGCCAGTCTTGAGCTGCGCGCCCTGTTCAACCCGCAGCTCGATCAGTCCTGGTTTGGCGGGGTAACCGAGCTGACCAGCCGCATCACGATGCTGGCGATCATCCTGACCGGCGCCGCCCTGATCCGGGAGCGCGAGCACGGCACGATTCAGCACCTTCTGGTCATGCCGGTCACGCCACTCGAGATCATGACCGCGAAGGTGCTCTCGATGGGGGTTGTCGTATGGCTGGCGGCGGCGGTTTCGCTGTTCAGCATTGTCCACGGGCTGATCGGGGTGCCGTTGCAGGGTTCGGTTACCCTGTTCCTGGCGGGTACGGGGCTCCATCTGTTTGCGGCGACCTCGATGGGGGTGGTGCTGGGGACCTTCGCCCGTTCGATGCCGCAGTTCGCTCTGCTGATCCTGCTGGTGCTGCTGCCGCTGTTGATGCTCTCCGGGGCCATGACACCCCGCGAGAGCATGCCCGCGTTTATCCGCTGGATCATGCTGGCCGCTCCCGATACCCATTTCGTCATGCTCTCGCAGGCGATTCTCTTCCGCGGCGCCGGTCTGACCGTGGTCTGGCCACAGTTCCTCGCCCTCGCGCTGATCGGGGCTGCATTGTTCGCCATTTCACTGGCCGGTTTCCGTCGGGCAGTGGGGGCGCTGGCCCGCTAGATCACGGACGATTGCCATTCTCCGAATTCCGCCGGATACTCGATCCACCATCATTTTCGAGGAGTGAGAGCATGCTGGATAAAACCAAGAATGCTGCGCGGCGCAGCCTGGTGGTCAACGAATTCACCAACTCCGTGCTGGATCCCGAAGGGACCATGCTGGGGCCTGTGGAGGATGGTGGCACCATCATTGCGAACACGGCGCCCGGTTGCTGGGGGCCGATGATCACGCCCAGCCTCCGTGGAGGACATGAAGTGACCCGGCCGGTGGAAGTGGCCGGCGCCGAAGTGGGCGACGGCATTGCCATACGCATCCGTGATATTACCGTCACGGCGACTGCCACCGCGTCGGGCCATGATTCCTCGCCCGAGGGTTTCTGCGTCGGCGACCCCTACGTCGCTGCACGCTGCCCGACCTGCGATACGGTATGGCCCGAGACCCATGTGGAGGGTATCGGCCAGGATTCGGTGCGCTGCGATATCTGCGGGAATCCGGTCAAGCCCTTCGAGATTGTGCATGGCTACACCGTGGCCTTCGACGACACCCGCAGCGTCGGCGTGACCCTGCCAAAGGAGGCGGCCGAGCGGGTCGGCCACGATGCCGATCACTATGCCGCGCTGCCGGATGGCAGCCATCAGCACTCGATACTGAACTATGCGCCGTCCGATATGCCCGGGGCGCTGGTGCGGATGCGCCCGTTCCTGGGGCAGCTTGGCAGTTGCCCGTCGCGGGCCATGCCGGACAGCCATAACGCCGGCGATTTCGGCGCCTTTCTCGTCGGTGCGCCGCATGACTACGCCATCAGTGCGGAGGAGTTGGTCCGGCACAAGACGGATGGCCACATGGATATCGATGCGGTGCGTGCCGGCGCGATCCTGGTGGCGCCTTGCAAGGTCAAGGGAGGTGGCCTTTATCTGGGTGACATGCATGCCGGCCAGGGCGATGGCGAGATCGCCGGGCATACGATGGATGTCTCGGGCAGCGTCACGCTGCAGGTGGAGGTCGTGAAGGACTATCCCATCGATGGTCC
>CAJXND010000017.1 GCA_913056385.1 uncultured Ectothiorhodospiraceae bacterium | reverse complement strand
ATGGCCTTCAGCTCGACTGCCGCCTCGGGCAATCCCTCCCGGTCCTCCAGGTCACCGTCGTACAGCGGCATGGGGTAATCGCGCAGGTCGAGGAAGGTCGTCTCCGCGCCGGCTGCCTCCGCCATGGCAGCGGCTGCACGGGCGATCTTCTTGTTCACGGAGTCTTTACGGGCGCTGCCCGCGAAGAAGACCAGAGATGGGGGCTTGGTCATTCGATGGGTTCCTTGTTCCGGGGCGGCTCTGATGCGCGGGTTGAGATTGGAGAGCGTCCCAAACCCGCCCGTGCTCTGCAAGGCGGTCGACGCTCTCATCCGCGATCAGCAGCACCCGGCCGAACACCGGGTGCTTTTCCTAGCGGACCAGCGCGTCAGCAACCGCCGCGGCTGTCCTTGCCTGAGCCCTGGCGGTTTCCGGGCTTGCCGTCACGCTGACCCGGGCCGAACTCTTCCGGCGAGATCGTGCCGTCGCCATCGCGATCCATGCGCTCAAAGCGCATCTGCGCCCGCCGCTCCGCGACATACCCGTTCAGCTCGTCGCTGCTCAATGCGCCATCGCCATTGGCATCCGCCTGATCGAAGTGCTCGGCAACCATGGCCTGACGCTCGGACGGCAGGGGGGAGAAGGGGCCCTGCTGAGCGGAGGCAACGGTGACACCGACGATGCTGGCGACGGCGAGGCTGATGGCAGCAATGGTCTTGAGGTTTTTCATCGGTTCGCTCCTTATGGTTTCTGAATCCCGGCCGTTTGTCGGCCGTTGGATACAGACTGGGCTCGCGTCGTGAAGGAGGGATGAGGAAAATGTGTGGAAGTATTGAAGATCAGGCGCCGCGGGGCAGAGGACGGTCCAGGCGATAGCCGACGCCGTAGATCGAGCGGATGATCGTCTCGTCGCCCCGGATGGCCTGGAGCTTGCGGCGCAGATTCTTGATATGCGTATCCACAGTCCGATCGGTGACGATCCGGTGGTCGTCATGGATGCCGTCGAGTAGTTGCTCCCGCGAGAAAACAACGCCGGGGCTGCCATTCAGGCGGGCCAGAAGTCGGAATTCCGCCGGAGTCAGGTCCATGGCCTGGTCATCCAGGCTCGCCTCGTGGGTGGCCTCGTTGATGATAAGCGCGGTGTTGGCTGACTGCATGGAGAGGGTGCTCGCCTGGACCCGGCGCAGGATGGCCTTCACCCGGGCCACCACCTCCCGGGGGCTGTAGGGCTTGCAGATATAGTCATCGGCACCGAGCTCCAGTCCCAGCAGGCGATCGATCACCTCGACACGCGCCGTCACCATGATGATCGGGATATCAGAGAACCGACGAATTTCGGTGCAGATTGTCATGCCGTCCTTCTCCGGCAGCATGAGGTCGAGCAGGATGAGTGCCGGTGGATCGGTCCGGACGCTCTCTACCATCGCGCCACCTGTCTTGTGCCATTCGGTCTGGTAACCGGCGGCCTGCAGATAATCGATCAGCACGCCGGCCAGTTCGCTGGCGTCCTCCGCGATCAGGATGCGCTGGCCCGTCATCCGGCCGTCGCCTCCAGCGGCAGGGTGATCCGCAGGCGAAGCCCGCCCAGTGCGCTCTCGGTGACATCAATGGTGCCGTGGTGCGCGGTCATGATGCGTTCGACCAAGGCAAGGCCCAGTCCTGCACCGCCGGACTCCCGGCTGCGGGAGCCTTCCGGGCGATAGAGGCGGGTGAAAAGCCTTGCCCGATCGGCCTCGGCAACACCGGGCGGCGTATCGTCCACCTGCAGCATTGCATTGCCTCCCCGAGTGTCTACTGTGGCCTCGACCCGGCCCGGTGAATCGGTATAGCGCAGCGCATTCTCCATGAGGTTGTCGATCGCCTGGGCGAGTCGAGTCCGGTCGGCCTGCACCGGCACGGCCTGCATGCCGAGCCTCAGATCCAGTGCCAGCCCGGCATCGGAGAAACGCTGGCCCCAGCGCTCGATGGTTGCCTGGAGCAGGTCGCGCAGATCCACTGATTCGAAGTGATAGTCGAGTGCGCCGGCATCGGCCAGCGAGAGTTGATACAGGTCGTCAACGAGGCGCTGAAGCTGAGCCGCTTGCGCTTGCAGACGGGTGATCGCCGCCGGATCCACGGGGCGAATTCCATCCTCCATGGCCTCGAGTTCGGCACGCAATGTGGATATGGGCGTTCGCAGCTCATGTGAGATATCGGCCGTCATCGACTGACGGATCTGCTGATTTCGTTCAAGCGCGTCGGCAAGGCGGTTGAAATCCCGGGCGAGTTCGCCCAGTTCGTCGCCACGCATCGCTGGCAGACGGTAACGATAGTCGCCGGCGGCCAACGCCCGGGTGCCCGTGCGCAGCCGGCTCACCGGCCGGAGGAGGTTGCGGGCAATGAGAGCACCCAGCAGACCCGCCGCTAGGAGAAGGGCGGCCGCTATGCCCAGTGTCGTGATTAGCTGCCGCTGCTGGAAGCGCTGGGCGAGACGATCACCAAAGCGCTCGATGGGGGTGAAGCCGATCCAGCCAACGGTTTCTGCACGGGTTTTGATGGGGAACCAGTGTTCCGGTGGTTCATCGGCCGACCAGGCAATCGGCGCCCGGTCGGCCTTGAACAGGCCGATGGCATCCGGCATTCGTGATGCCATGCGCCCGAGCGGCCCGGGGAGCTGATTGAGTAAGGTCTGCCATTGGGATGCATCACCCGGCATTGGCACGCCACGGGCGTAGTGCTCCCCCAATCGCTCCGCGAGCGCCGCAACTGGCTGCAGTTGCCGGTCACGGAAGTAGTCCCGGAAATCCGCGCGGAAAGCGATCTGGCTCGCGACCGTCATGGCCACGACGATCAACAGGGCAAACCCTGCGAAGGCGAGGGCGAGCCGGGTGCGAAGACCGGTATTGGAAAACATGACTACATTTTGCGCTATTCGGCTACTGGGCGCATCGTCGCGACTGTGTCCCAAGAAGTGATACTATAGTGTCACTAATGCTCTGATTAAGGGTCAGCCCATGAAAGTTGAACTTGTTACGAACCTCAAGCGCCAGGCGACAAAGATCCTGGCCGAGTTGCGCAGGTCCAGAGAGCCGGTACTGATCACGGAGCATGGCCAGCCATCGGCGTACCTTGTCGCTGTGCAGGATTACCAGTTCATGCAGCGCCGACTTGAGCTGCTTGATGGGCTCTCGAGGGGAGAGCTTGCTGTACTTGAGGGAAGAACGTACAGCCAGAGTGAGGCCAGGGAAAAATTGGGTAAATGGCTGAAGTAGTCTGGACGGAACCTGCACTCCAGGAACTGGACGCCATCGCTGAGTACATCGCTCTGGATAATCCTGCTGCCGCAAGTCATCTGGTCCAGAAAGTTTTCGGTAAGACCGAGCGTCTGGCAGATTTTCCCCAATCCGGACGAATCCCTCCAGAGCTCCCTGGTTCGGTATACAGGGAACTAGTGGTTCCACCCTGTCGCGTTTTTTATCGTGACGATAGTGCGCGGGCTCTTATTCTCTTTGTCATGAGAGAGGAGCGGCAGCTTCGTGCATACATGCTTGGTAGCAGCTAATCAGGGTCGGCAACATAAGAAGGGGTAAGCCCATCCCCGGTCGGGAGCATATGGATCGGTCACGATTGCTCTGCACCCATCCCAAGGTCCGCTACCAGGCCTTGATTCAATCGCAAAAACAGCAACCTAAAATCCCCCTTTGGCAACGCCAACGTATCCCGCTATACTCTCACCCCTGACGACAGGCGCGTAGCTCAGTTGGTTAGAGCACCACCTTGACATGGTGGGGGTCGGTGGTTCGAATCCACTCGCGCCTACCACGCCTTTTCCTCGAACATAATGCATGTGGCCCCTGGTATCGGTCACCACTGTGGAGCCTCCTGATGCCCCAGATAACCCTCCCGGACGGCAGTCAGCGCGACTATGCCGAGCCCATCTCTGTGCTGGACGTTGCCCGCGATATCGGTCCCGGATTGGCGAAGGCTACGGTCGCCGGCCGTGTCAACGGCGAGCTGGTCGACGCCTGCGATCTGATCGACGCCGACGCCGAGCTGCAGATCATCACGCCCAAGGACCCCGAGGGTGTGGATATCATTCGGCACTCGTGCTGTCACCTGCTCGGTCAGGCCGTCAAACAGCTCTATCCTGAGGCCCGGATGGCGATCGGTCCCGTGATCGAAGACGGGTTCTACTACGACATCCGCTATGACGCGGGCTTCCATCCGGACGACCTCGAGCGCATCGAGCAGCGCATGGCCGAGCTGATCGACCAGGAGTACGACGTCATCAAGCAGGTGACGCCGCGCTACGAGGTCCTCCAGCTGTTCCGGGAGCGTGGCGAGAACTACAAGGTCGAGCTGGTCGAGAATCTGGCCGAGGTCGATGCGATGGCGCTCTACCATCACCAGGAATACGTCGACATGTGCCTTGGGCCGCATGTGCCGAACACGCGGTTCCTCAAGGCCTTCAAGCTGACCAAGCTGGCCGGTGCGTACTGGCGCGGTGATGCCAACAACGAAATGCTCCAGCGCATCTACGGCACGGCGTTCGCCGACCGCAAGGCGCTGAAGGCGCACATGAAATTCCTGGAGGAGGCGCAGAAGCGCGATCATCGTCGCATCGCCCGCAGCCAGGATCTGTTCCACCTGCAGGACGAGTCCCCCGGCATGGTGTTCTGGCACCCCAACGGCTGGCGTGTCTACACCATTCTCCAGGACTATCTCCGTGGCCGCCTGGAGGCGCATGGCTATCGGGAGATCCGCACGCCGGAACTGGTCGACCGCAGCCTCTGGGAGCGCTCGGGGCACTGGGAGAAGTTCCGCGAGGACATGTTCACGACGCACTCCGAGCACCGTGACTACGCGGTCAAGCCCATGAACTGTCCCTGCCACGTGCAGGTATACAACCAGGGGCTCAAGAGCTATCGCGACCTGCCGCTGCGCCTCTCGGAGTTCGGCAACTGCCATCGCAACGAGCCCTCGGGCACCCTGCACGGGCTGATGCGTGTGCGTAACTTCGTCCAGGACGATGCCCATATCTTCTGCACCGAAGATCAGCTGCAGGATGAGGTCGCGGCCTTCCTTGATCTGGCGTTCAGTGTCTATCGCGACTTCGGTTTCGACGACGTGCAGGTGGCACTGTCCACCCGGCCGGATAAACGCGTGGGCGAGGATGCCCTGTGGGATCGGGCCGAGGCCTCGCTGGAGCAGGCGCTCGAGACCAAGGAAATGGACTGGACGGTCAATCCGGGCGAGGGCGCCTTCTACGGTCCGAAAATCGAACTGTCGATGCGCGATTGCCTTAACCGGGTCTGGCAGTGCGGCACTATGCAGGTCGATTTCTCGATGCCCGGCCGCCTGGATGCGGAATATGTCACTGAGGCGGGCGACCGTGCGGTGCCGGTCATGCTTCATCGGGCGATTTTCGGATCGTTCGAGCGGTTTATCGGTGTCCTCACCGAGCATTACGGAGGCGACTGGCCGGTTTGGCTTGCCCCGATGCAGGTGCAGGTGGTCAATATCACCGATCGCCAGTCCGATTATGCCGAGAGCATACGGAAGCATCTGACCGAGCGGGGTTTTCGAGCCGAGTGCGACTTGAGGAACGAGAAGATCGGCTTTAAGATTCGCGAACATACGATTCGACGGGTGCCGTACATGGTGGTCGTCGGAGATCAGGAGCGCGAATCGGGCCAGGTCGCCGTTCGCACCCGGGCTGGTGAGGATCTCGGCGCGATGTCGCTCGAGGCATTCGTTGAACGCCTGGATGCCGAGATGGCGCGTCTGGGCAGGACGCTTGTGGAGGATTGAAGCATCGCTATACGCAGAAAGCCGGGGGCACGTCGCCAGCAGCCCGGCGCCGGCGAAAACCGGCGGATCAACGAAGACATCCAGGTACCCCGTGTCCGTTTAATCGACGAGAACGGCGAACAGGTCGGCATCGTCGAGACGAATGAGGCCGTCCAGCGAGCGCAGAGCGTGAGCCTGGATCTTGTCGAGCTCGACCCAAATGCCGACCCGCCCGTCTGCCGGGTGATGGACTTTGGTAAATGGAAATTCGAGCAGTCGAAAAAACAGCAGGCGGCCAAGAAGAAGCAGAAACAGATCCAGGTCAAGGAAGTGAAATTCCGGCCCGGGACCGACGTCGGCGATTACGACGTGAAGCTGCGGAACCTGAAAAAGTTTCTGGAGGATGGTGACAAGGTCAAGATCACCCTACGATTCCGCGGCCGCGAGATGGCCCACCAGGAACTTGGTGCGGAACTGCTTGAGCGGGTGGAGAAGGACCTGGAAGAGCATGCCACTGTTGACCAGCGCCCCCGTATGGAAGGGCGGTTGATGGTGATGACGATGTCTCCCCGCAAGGGGAAATAACGGAGGCCCCGGCCTCCATCGGGTGATCTCCCGGCACTGCCGGGAGTTCTTGTCTGTGGCAACGGAGAAACGGTTCATGCCTAAGATCAAGACGAACCGTGGCGCCGCCAAGCGTTTCCGCAAGACCGCGAGCGGTCGATACAAGCGGGCGCATGCCTTCCACAATCACATCCTGACCAAGAAGGATGCGAAGCGGAAAGCGAAGCTGCGTGCCACCACGCTGGTATCGGAGCAGGACACGCCGGCCATCCGGCGGCTGCTGCCATACGTTTGAAACAGAACTGAACAGAGAGGATTCGGAAGATGGCCAGAGTCAAGCGTGGCGTCATTGCACGCCGCCGCCACAAGAAGGTCCTCGGCAAGGCGAAAGGCTATTACGGTGCACGTCGGAAGACGTTCAAGGTAGCCAACCAGGCGGTCATCAAGGCCGGCCAGTACGCCTACCGGGATCGCCGGGTACGCAAGCGCGAATTCCGCGCGCTGTGGATCCAGCGCATCAATGCGGCGGCCCGCACCAACGGGATTTCCTACAGCCGGCTCATGAACGGCCTCAAGCAGGCCGAGATCGAGATTGATCGCAAGGTGCTCGCCGATATGGCCGTGCACGATGAAGCCGGATTTGCCGCGCTCGCCGAGCGCGCCAAGGCGGCGCTGGCCTGATTGCCCCGGCAGGGGTGGCCAGCCGGGGGAAGGCCATTGTCTTCCCCCTTTTTTTGTCTCCAGACGGGATGAACCATGACTGACGAGCTCCAGGCATTGACCGAGCAGGCCGAGGCCGCCGTCGATGAAGCCGGCAGCGTCGCCGCGCTCGAGGAGGTCCGGGTGGCCTACCTGGGCAAGAAGGGCCGGCTGACCGAGCAGCTCAAGCAGCTGGGCAAACTGCCCGCCGACGAGCGACCCGCCGCCGGGCAGGCGATCAATGCCGCCAAGCAGCGCGTGACCGAACGCCTGGAAGACCGTCGGGCCGCGCTCGAGCAGGCCGAACTGGATGCCGCGCTGGAGGCCGACCGGGTGGATGTGACGCTTCCGGGCCGGGCCGAGCAACCCGGGGGACTGCATCCGATTACCCGTACCCTGCAGCGTATCGAGTCGATGTTCCGCGGCGTGGGCTTCGCCATTGCCGAGGGCCCGGAGGTCGAGGACGATTATCACAACTTCGAGGCGCTCAACATCCCGGCGGATCATCCGGCCCGGGCCATGCATGACACCTTCTACTTCGACGCGCGCCATCTTCTGCGCACGCACACCTCGCCGGTCCAGATCCGTGTGATGGAGGCAGAGGGTGCCCCGGTGCGCGTCATCGCACCCGGCCGTGTCTATCGTTGCGACTCGGATCTTACCCACACGCCGATGTTCCACCAGGTCGAAGGACTGGTGGTCGACGAGGGGGTGACCTTCGGCGACCTCAAAGCCGTGCTGGAGGACTTCGTGCGGCAATTCTTCGAGGCCGACCTGGCGCTGCGGTTCCGGCCCTCCTATTTCCCCTTCACCGAGCCCTCCGCCGAGGTGGATGTGGAGTGCATGTTCTGCCACGGCGATGGCTGCCGGGTCTGCAGCGGCAGCGGGTGGCTCGAGATCCTCGGCTGCGGGATGGTGCATCCGGCCGTGTTCGAGGCCGCCGGCATCGACGCCGAGCGCTACACCGGATACGCCTTTGGCATGGGCGTCGAGCGGCTCGCGATGCTGCGTTATGGCGTGAATGACCTGCGAATCTTTTTCGAGAACGATCTGCGCTTTCTGCGCCAGTTCCGCTAGGAGCGCTGCATGAGAATCAGCGAACATTGGTTGCGTGAATGGGTGGCCATACCCGAGGCCACGACGGAATTGGCCGAGCGACTCACCATGGCGGGCCTAGAGGTGGACGTCGTGGAGACGGCGGCACCGGCATTCAGCGGTGTTGTCATCGGCGAGATCATCGAATGTGAACAGCATCCGGATGCCGAGCGACTGCGCGTCTGCCAGGTCAGTGATGGCACCGATGAACCGAAAACCGTTGTTTGCGGCGCGCCGAATGCGGTGGCCGGCCTGAAGGCACCCTTTGCCCGGGTTGGCGCGAGGCTGCCGGAGGGTATGAAGATCAAGGCCGCCAAGCTGCGGGGCGTGAAGTCCTTTGGCATGCTCTGTGCCGCGCGCGAACTCGGGCTCTCGGAGGAAAGCGCCGGGCTCATGGCGCTGCCCGCCGATGCCCCGGCCGGCGGGGATCTGCGCGAGTGGCTGGATCTGGATGATCCGGTGATCGAGGTGGAGCTCACACCCAACCGCAGCGATTGCCTGAGCATGGCGGGCGTCGCGCGGGAAGTTGGCGTATTGACGCGGAATCCGGTGAGCGAACCGGCCATCGAGGCGGTCCTCGCTACCAGCGAGGCAACCCTTGCGGTGACGCTGGAGAGCCCGGCGGACTGCCCGCGTTATTGCGGCCGGATTATTCGCGGCGTGGACACCGGCGCGCCGACGCCCACCTGGCTTGCCGAGCGGCTTCGGCGTGCCGGCATCCGCCCGCTGAGTATCGTGGTCGATATCACGAATTACCTCATGCTGGAATTGGGGCAGCCCATGCATGCCTTTGATCTGGCGACGCTCGCTGGCGGCATCCGGGTCCGCCAGGCGCAGGCCGGTGAGCGCCTGGCATTGCTCAATGGCGACACCGTGACGCTCGCCGCGGGTACGCTGGTGATTGCCGATGACCAGAAGCCCGTGGCGCTGGCCGGCGTCATGGGTGGCGGAGATACGGCGGTGGGTGATGGCACCACCGATATCTTCCTCGAGGCCGCCTTCTTCGCGCCTTCCGCCATTGCGGGACGGGCCCGTGAGTACGGGCTGCATACCGACTCCTCCCACCGCTTCGAGCGCGGCGTCGATCCCGCGCGTTGCCGTGAGGCGATGGAGCGCGCGACGGCCATGGTGCTGACGTATGCCGGTGGTGAGCCCGGGCCGGTCACCGAGGCGATGGACGCGGCGCACCTGCCGGAGGCCAGACGGGTCACGCTCCGGCCGGCGCGCGCCAATGCACTGCTGGGCACGGCGATCGACGACGAGGCGATGCGCGAGACGCTGACCCGGCTCGGGATGGCGCCGGAGGAAAAAGGCGACCACTGGGAAGTCCTGGCGCCGAGCTGGCGCTTCGACATCGCCCGGGAGGTCGACCTCATCGAGGAAATCGCCCGCATCCACGGCTATGACCGCCTTCCATCCCGACGCACGGCGCTGCCGGCCAGCATCCCGCCGGAATCGGAGTCGCGGGTGGCCCTGGCCCGGATCCGGTCTCTGCTGGTTGACCGCGGATACCATGAAGCGATCACCTACAGTTTCGTCTCCGAGGCGTTGCAGTCGGCGCTGGATCCGGAGCACACGCCGCTTGCGCTGGCCAATCCGCTGTCAAGTGACATGGGCGTGATGCGCAGTTCCCTCTGGCCCGGGCTCGTCGGTGCCGTTGTTCACAACCGTAATCGCCAGATGGCCCGTGTCCGGCTTTTCGAGGCGGGGCTGCGTTTCCGTGGCACGCTTGAAGCGCTTGATCAGACGCCGGTCATCGCCGGCGTCGTCACGGGGCCGGCCTTTGCCCAGCACTGGGATGAGCCGGAGCGGCCGGTGGGTTTCTTTGATCTCAAGGGCGATGTCGAGGCGCTCCTGGCCCTCGCCGCGCCAGAGAGGGGCTGCCGGTTCGAGGCGGAAAGCCACCCGGCACTCCATCCCGGCCAGACCGCGCGTGTTTATCTCGAGGACCGGCCTATCGGGTGGCTGGGCGCGCTGCATCCAAGACAGGCACGCGCCCTGGATCTGGACAAGGCGGTCTATCTGTTCGAGCTGGAACAGTCGGCCTTTCAGGGTCGAGCTCTGCCGGCATTCCAGCCCATTTCGCGTTTTCCGGCCATCCGACGGGACCTCGCTGTGGTCGTGGCCGAGTCGGTGACGGCGGAATCGGTCCGCGAATGCATCCGCGAAGCGGCCGGCGAGGCGCTGCAGTCGGTACAGCTTTTCGATGTCTATCGGGGCAAGGGTGTGCAAGAAGGCTGCAAAAGTCTCGCCATGGGATTGATTGTGCAGGATTATTCCCGCACTCTTACCGACGAAGAAGTTGATGCTATCCAGCAGGACGTTATCCGGGCACTGGCCGAAGGGCTGGGTGCGGAATTGAGGGAGTAGGGCACGAATGGCGTTGACCAAGGCCGATATGGCCGAGCGGCTTTTCGAAGAGGTCGGGCTGAACAAGCGTGAGGCCAAGGAGCTCGTCGAGAGCTTCTTCGAGGAAATCCGTCGCGCCCTGGAGGCCGGCACGCCGGTCAAGCTCTCCGGATTCGGCAACTTCGATCTGCGTGACAAGAACGAGCGCCCGGGGCGTAATCCAAAAACCGGAGAGGAGATCCCCATCTCCGCCCGACGGGTGGTGACCTTCCGGCCCGGTCAGAAACTGAAATCGAGGGTGGAGGCCTATGCTGGACGCGAGCAGTAACGACGAACTGCCACCGATCCCGGCGAAACGCTACTTCACCATTGGTGAGGTCAGTGAGTTGTGCGCGGTCAAACCGCATGTGCTGCGCTACTGGGAGCAGGAGTTTCCGCAGCTCAATCCGGTCAAGCGGCGGGGCAACCGGCGCTATTACCAGCGTCAGGACGTCATCCTCATCCGCCAGATCCGCGGATTGCTCTACCAGCAGGGGTTCACCATCGGTGGCGCCCGACAGCAGCTCTCCGGTGAAACCGCCAAAGACGATGCCAATCAGCGTCAGCAGGTGATTCGGCAGATGCGTAGCGAACTCGAAGACGTCCTTGCCGAACTCAAGCGCTGATAGCGCACCTGCATCGAGTGCAGTGAGTGCGTCGGCCGATCAACCCCTTCCCGGTCCCACCAGTCTTCATGACGACGTCTCGGGGTGAGGAGGGGTTCAGTCCTTCCTAACGGCTCTGGAGATTCTTCCACCATTGAGGGTCGTAGTCAGGGCTCCCGGCGAAAATCTCAAAGATCGCGTGGCGTCCGACCATGCCTCCGGCAACCTGGTCCAACGCTTCGTCTGGCAGTTCGTCCGATTCGGCCGTCGCCTCCGCGAGCTCGGCGAGATCTGCTTCGGTGATGGAATGCCCTGTCTTGTGCGCGGTTGCGATGATCGCCGTAGCAGCATCGGACAGCGATGCGCCCTCGGTGACCTCGTTTAGCCAAGCCTGAAGAGCCGGGTCGCCGGCGAGCTGGGTTAGGAACGCATTGAGGGTTTCGCGAGACATTCGGTCCCTTTTCTGGAAGTGCCAGCCGCCAAGGATACAGGTCGTCGGCTTTTGCGTAGGGCCTGTTGTCCATGTTGCTTTGCTTTATGCACTGGCGCTCCCTGGCGATCCTTGGCGATCCTTGGCAGTGCTGGAGCCCGCATTGCCTGATTCTGTTCATCTGGCTCAACGGTCCTCGGCTGACGCCTTGGCTGGGTCCGACTATCCCGCGAAAGCTGAGACCGCCCGCGGTCGGCGCGTCGAGGGCTCATTGCCGGGATGGTCCAACATTGGCCTGTTGGAGGCTCTCGTGTATCCTCTCCGACCTACGTCGGGGTGTAGCGCAGTCTGGTAGCGCACCTGCATGGGGTGCAGGTGGTCGGCGGTTCGAATCCGTCCACCCCGACCAATTTTTCCTCTCAAACCCGTCAGGCAGGGACTGCGACGGCGGACTAAAAGCGCGCCCGCAACCGAACGACGAAGGCATCGGTGTCGGTTTCGTCACCACGGAGCTCGTCTTCTGACAGGCTTGAGACATGGTAGGCCGCGGACAGATCCAGCCCTCGCCAGCGTCGGCCCACTCCGGCGTTGGCGAACGCCCGGTCCTCACGTGATCCACTGAACGCCGCATAGCCGCCACCCACGAACCCGAACCACTGGTACGCCGGGGTATAGACCCATTCGCCCTGCAGGGTGTTGTTGGGGTCCTTGAAGTTGAGAATCGTCTCGCCGCGAAAGGCCCATGTGAGCTGGCTGTACTCCATCCCGGCGGTCAGCTCAAGATAGTCCTCATCCTCACCGGGGCCCAGCAGCCAGGTGTTGGCGATGTTGGCACCGGCACTCAGCGCTTCCCCAAGCTCGGCCTCGTAGCCCAGGCTGACGCGGCTTTCCAGTCCGGCATCGTTGCGCGCGGACTGCCGGCTTTTGTTGTCAATCACTCCATAGAAACCGGTGTCGCTCTGCCCGGTGAGTTCGAATCCGACAATCGGATCGCCATTGGAGATATCCGTGCCGCGATCGGCGTCAGCGCTTTGGAGGTAGCCACTGCCCTCAATGTCGATCGTCTCGTCGGTCTGCGCCGCAAGGGCTGGACTCAGGATCACGCCAATGGCCGTCATGGATGCGTTAAAGCGGTTCGAGTTTCGCAAAATCGCGCTCCTTTTCTTGCTAGCGTCCTAACTGTCGTGTCTCCCGGACGCCCTCTCGGGTCTCCGGGGTGGGTGAGTCTTGATGCATTTGCAGGAATAACGTGTGGGCCCGGCGGAGGTTGCCCAGGTGATAGTGTGACCAGGCGAGCATGAGCCTGAGGTCCCGGTCGGTCTCGCCGGCGTCAATGGCTTCGATGACCCGCGTATACCGGCCCTGCTCGAACCATGCCGCCAGCTCGCCACCGCCGCTGGCGCGCAGGGGTTGCAAGCGCTCGCGGTAGTCACTGCCGCGAGCAATGTTCTCCGAGATGAGTTGTCTCGCCTGCTCGCGATTGCCGGTCTCCCGGTAGGCAAGGACGAGGCCTTCCAGTGCGTCGGGGGTGTGCTCGAGGCTCAGTGCGGTTTCGAAGGCCCGAATCGCCGGCGGGCCGCTTTGCTCATCCAGGTAATGCCAGCCAAGCGAGAGCCAGAGCTCGCGGTTTTGCCGTGACCGGGCGAATGCCGTGATGGCCTGCATCACCGAGGCGCCTGGTTCGGCTTCGCCATCGAGCAACCGGATGGCGGCGAGTCGATAGGCCGCGGCAACGCTCTCCCAGCGGTCGCGCCAAGGCCGGGCGATGGCCTCGGCCCTTGAAGGCTGATCCTGAGCCAGCCGGCTGCGGGCCAGTCCTTCGATGGCATTGGCATTCGCGCCCCACTCACGCGAGCGCTGAAACCATTGCATCGCCCGATCCGGCCGTTCCAGCCGATACCAGTACCAGCCAAAGACGTTGGCCGCGGCGCGGTTGCGGCTTTCCAGAATGTGGCTGGCAAATTTCGTTTCCTGCCCGCGCTCGGCGCGCCGATCGAAATTGGCGAACGTCTCGGTGAGCCTGGGGCTGTCCGATACCACCTCGCCCGCGACGTCTTTCAGCGCTCCTGCGCGCTCGGCACTGATTTCGCCGTCCTCGCGGAGTCGCTCGATGGACTGTCTGGCCGGCTCACTGCCATGCCAGTCCGCATACACGGCAATGGTGCCTTCGCGGATGGCAGGCTCTGCGCACTCGCTCAGGGTCTCGGCCAGCAGGCGCTGACTGCGTTCGTTCTGATCGAGCCGAGCATGGGCCCGGGCGATGGCCCAGCGCAGTTCCGGATCCTCGCAGCCGCGGGCCTGCAGCTGCGGGCGTTGCTGATATCGCTCGAGGGCGTCACGGGAGTCACCATCGCGGCTTGCCGAGAGAATCGCGGCGCGGGCACGCAGCCGCTCGAGGGCGTTGAGCAGCTCCAGGCTCGGGCGCCAGTCGGGGTGGTCGGCACGCAATTGCTCGAGCGTGCGCTCGGCCGCCTCGACATCCTGCTGCTCGTAGACCGACCAGAAGGCCTCGGCCGGATCGGCCGGCGGCGCATTCTGCTCGATCACAAAAGCCGCGGCGGGTATGGCCCATACGACCAGGCTGATGGCGAGCGGCAGACCTTTCATGCGTCGGCCTCGCTGGTGGTCGCAAGCCGGCTGAGCACCTGCAGTGCCGCCGGGTAGTAGTCATGGGCCAGGGTTGCGGCGGGCCAGCGGGGTACTGGTTCCGAGACCAGTGCCCCAATGGCCGCATAACCGGCATGGTCGCCGGCCATATGCACCACCGGCTCCGCCGTCTCGCGCACCAGCACGACGGCCTTCCCGCCATCAGGTCGCTGCATGCCCTGCCAGTGGCGTTCGGCGACATCCCGGCCCAGTCTCGCCCAGTGCAGGTAGAGCGGCACACGAATGGCATCAAAACCGGATCGCCCGGGTTGTCCGACGATGCTCGATGGGTGGATCGTCCCTTCAGGCCCGATCCGGATCCAGTCCGGGATGACAGCCCGCTGCTCGAGCACCCCTCGCGCCAGTTCGAGTCCATCTTCGAGGACCGCCTGCCAGGGGCCGTCATGCGCTTTTGCAAACGCCTGCAGGGCGGGGAACACCCAGTAGGAGAGGTTGACATGGAGCGCGTCGCCGTCGGGCATGAAGCCGCTCGGGCCGGGTTTGATCAGCCAGCGGCCGCCGTGTCTGACCACCAAAGGCTCGATGGCATCGAGATGGCGCTCGGCAGCCCGGCGGTAACTCGGTGCGTTCCAGCGCTCGGCGGCCTGCAACAGCGCCCAGGCAACCAGCATGTCGCCATCGGTTGCTGCGTTCATGTCACCGATGCGGCCTTCTTGCCGATTCCAGGACCAGGCCAGCAAGCCATCTTCACGCACGGCCAGATGCGTCGTGGTCCACTGGTGAATCTGCTCAAAACGCCGGCGGTCGTCCGCGGCAACGGCAATGAGCATGCCGTAACCCTGGCCCTCGGAGTGGCTCATGCCATTGTTCTGTGTATCCACCACGGCGCCGTCGGGGGTGATGAAACGGTTCATGAAGCTCCACAACAGCGGGCTGTCGAGGCTTTGCGCGCCGCCGACGGGGGCAGTGCTCAATGCCAATGTGACAAGGACAACGACGCTCAGCGATCTAGGCACGATGATTCCTCCCTTGCCTCAGGGCCCGATTGCCAAGCAGGGCGAGCGCCGCGATAAGGGCAATGAGCCCGGGGACGATGATGTGCAGTGGGTAACGACCCAACCGGGTCAGCAGCGTCAACTCCGTGCCCGTCGCACTTCGCCCGGCGTTGCTGCCGGCGACCGTGTAGGCGAAATCCCGCCAGCCTTCGGTGGTGTTGAGCAGACTCGCCCCGTGATTGAACCCGGCGAGATCCTGCTGCGTCAGCGAGGCCGCGATCGCGGGCAGCATCTGTGCACTCGGCGCGATGAGGTAGAACACGTCGCGGCGGTCGCCATTCATGGCGGCGGGGACGCTGTCTTCAATGGCGAAGCCGATGGCGTCTGGCAGTTCGGCCCAGTCGGTGATGCGGGTTGGTGACATGAGATCGGACCCGCTGCGGATGAGCTGGCTGTCGCGGGCGATGCGTGCGGGCCATCCGCTCTGCCGGCCGACTCGACGCGCGATGGACCGGTCACGGTTGCGGCGTGCGACATCGGCCATCGGATCGAGGCCTCTCATCAGCGTCGTGCGCGTGAGTCCCGGCATGATGATCGAATCGAGGCTGAGTTGCTCGGCGGTGCCCATGACGATGGCGCGGCGATTGGTGCGGCGCGCCTCATCCCCCCGGAATGTGGCGTTCAGGGTCTCACCGGTGACACTCGCCAGATTGGCCAGAACGGTGAGCAGCGCCTCGCGCGTGGCGCGCTGATCCGGTTGCGCGAAGAGTTGCAGCGACGGCCTGGACTCGTTGGGCGCCGCGGTGAGCGCGGCGGCAATCCGAGGCGTGATGCGGCGCTCCTTTGAGCGCGGAATGTAGAGGCGCACGGGTTCCACCCAGTCGACGGCCGCACCCCGGTCATCGGCCGCCGGTTCCGGCGTTGTCACGCGCAGGGTGAGCCGATTCAGCCCGGCCGCATAGCTGTCCCACGGCAGGGGAATGCGCAACCGTGTGGGTGTGGAACCCCGTCCAGCCGGGAGCGTCCGCTCGGCGGTGAAGCGTCCGTTGACTGCCACCTGTATGCGTGTCTGAACGGTTGTATCGGCGCGGATTGCCAGCTCGAGCCGGGCGCCGTCGGGATCGCGTTCGGGTTGATAGTCATAGGGCAGGAGGAAGTTGACCGCGCGGCGCTGCAGCCGTGAGCGCTGCTCGGTGAGATCGGCAAGCCAGGGGTCCAGGGTAAACGCGCTACCGGGTTGAGGTCGCGGCAGGCGTTGCGCCGCGTCGGGCAGGCGCTCTAGAAAGCTTGCCAATTCGGCCTGAACGGCCTGCCGGGTGGGCCCTGTGATGACCCATGTGACAAAGCCGTTGTTATCAACGACCGGGCCCCCGGTTTCCAGCGGCAGCCCATCAAACACCCCACCTTGATTGCGCCGTTGCAGCGAGGCACGGGTGGCGATGATCAAACGGTGTCCCGGCGTCGTCGGGAACGAAGCCGGGTCGGTGATATGGATGCGTGGCGGCGCGCCGCGCTGCAGGTGCGCATACCCCTGAATGGCCCGGATCCATTGCTGCATCGTGCGGGGGTTGGCAGCGGTCTCGGGTGTCAGCAGGTAAAGCGGCCCGGCGCCCGGTCCACTCGCCAACAGGGCGAGCGCCATTTCCGTCTGCGTTGCCGGTCCGCCGTCCAACCGGACACTGACGATCTTCACTTCGGCGTAGAGCGCGTAGGTCGCCTCGATGCTGCGAATGCCGTCCGGCTCGAGCGAGGAGACGATCCGAATTTGGTTGGCGCCCGGTCGCAGGTCGGCACGGTCGATGGAAAACCGCACGCGAACCGACCGGCGTTCGATATCGGCGGGCGTGACACGCCCGTATTCCTCGCCATTGCCGAGGAAACGCACGGATGAACCGGCCTCATCCAGTTCCGGTGACAGGCTGAGGTCCGCAACGAGAGTCAGGCGTTCGGCCTCGGCGGGTGCATGAATGACAAACCCGGCGGCCGCCTCCTCGCCCTGCAGGCGAATCGTTTCATGCTCGGGCGGGATTGGCACCGGCAGGGTGTCGCCGGTGGCCGTATTCGCCAGCGTGACGCCCAGCACGGCGCACAGGGCCTGGAGGTAGCGCATGCCCGGCATGGCTAGGCCTCCTCCTGATCGGGGTGGTTGGGACCAGGGTCGCCAGGATGGCGTTGATGCCGCGCCTGCACGGTGACCCGGGCCAGCCGGACCGGTGCCCAGAGCGCCTGGCGAATGACCGCGAGCAGCGCCATCGGCATGGGACGTCGTTGCCGCCGCGTTGCAAAAGCGTGGGCGAGGGCGGCGTTATCGCCCAGCATCAGGGTGAACCATGCCTGGCGGTCGGCATAATCGGCCGGCCGGTGACACAGTTCGAGCGCAATGGCGTTGGTCTGGCGCGTTGCCTGCTCAATGTCACAGACGAGCCACCGGTCGGTGCGCGCGCTGTGCATCGTGATCCGGGTGCCGGCCTCCGGCGGCTCGGCGGACTCGGTATGAAGCCGGCAACGCCCGGTTGTGCTGATATGCACGAGCTCACCCGGTGCCGATTCCCCGTGTTGGCTAGAAAGGCGCCAGCGAACCGGTTCCGCCACTGCAAGACAGCGTTCGCTCTGGCCGGGCGTTTCGATCATGGCGCCGAGGCCCGCAAGCATCAGTAGCAGATTGAACCCCGCAAAGCCGCAGACCAGCATCACCGCCGCCTCGCCCTGCGTGGTGGTCAGCGACTGCCACAGCCCGTAAGCAATGGCCGAGCCACTCAGCAGGGTGAACGCAATCAGCGGTCTGGCCCGCGGTGACAGGTACTCGTGGGTGAGCGTCTCGCCCTTGGCCGTGACATTGAACTGAGACTTCGCGGGGCGCAGCAGTGTGCCCAGTACGACCGGGAGTAAGTAAAACGTGAAGGCGTTTTCGTAAATCTCGCTCGCCAGCGGCCGGCGCAGGCGCCCGAAGATGATGTTGGTATAGGCAATGACCGCCAACAGAAAAGGCAGCGTATAGGCGATGAACTCCTCGGGCGTGGCCAGATAGAAGACCTCGCCCGAGAGCAGAAACCAGAGCGGAGCGAGGATGAAAACTGCCCTGGCAAGGGGAAAGAGCCAGTAGGTCTGGATAGCCAGATAGCTAATGCGCTGTGGCGTTGTCAGTCCCTTTGTCAGCAGTGGATTGCGCCAGATAAAAATCTGCAGCATGCCCTTCAACCAACGCTGGCGCTGGCCGATGTAACTGGAGACCGTGTCTGGCTGTAGTCCCGCGATCAAGGGCTCACTGACATACGCAGAACGCCAGCCCCGGGCGTGCATCTCAATCGATGTCTCCGCATCTTCGGTGATGGACCGGCCCTGAAACCCACCGGCATCGTCAATGGCCCGGCGTCGCAGTACGGCCGCCGACCCACAGAAAAAGCTCGCATTCCAGCGATCCAGTCCCTGCTGAATGGCGCCGTAGAACATTTCATTTTCATCGGGCGTGCCGCTGTGTGTCCGCATGTTGCGATCGAAGGGGTCCGGGGTGAGGAATGAATGCGGAGTCTGCACCAACCAGAGGCCGGGGTCGTTCAGCAGGTGTGGCAGCGTCTTGTCGAGAAAATCTGCGGTCGGCATGTGATCGCAGTCGAAAACGGCGATGAACTCGCCATCACCGTGGGCCATGCCGGCGCTTAAGTTGCCGGCCTTGGCGTTGTCGTTGTCGGATCGCGATCGGTAATGCGCACCGGCGCCCTCGCACATGGCGCGCAGCGCCTGTGCGCGTGCCGCACGACTGCCATCCGGATCATTGGCCAGTCGATTGTCCGTGCCACCATCGTCCAGCAAGTAGACCGTCAGCCGATCCGCCGGGTAATCGATGTTGCACGCGGCAAGCACGGTGGATTCGATCACCTCGGGCGACTCGTCGTAGGTGGGGATCAGGATGTCGACGCGGGGCCGAGCGGCCTCCCCGCAGCCGGCCAGCGTGACCGGAGGCCGGCGAATCGGGTCGAGTAGGACAAAGATGCTGGTCAGCAGCAGCCAGAAGGCATAGACCTCGGCGCCGGCCAGCAGGGTGCCGGGGATAACCTCGCCCGCCGAGCCCTCCGTCGGCACCGTATGGACAAGACGCCAGACGATATACCGGCCTGCAACAAAGACGGTGATGGCGTAAATGGCGAGCCTCAGTGCTCCCCTGACGCGCAGAGCGCCCAGGAGAAAAAGGCTGCCGAGCGCACCCCAGGCCAGGATTGTCTGGGTGCCAAGCGGTGCGGGCACGAGTAAAGCGACGATCAATGCAATGCCTGAGATGGTGATGGCAAACCAAAGCACTACCTGAATAGCGATACTCTCCTCATAGAGTGGGAGACTCTGTCGTACGATCGGACCCGGTGGACTCGTTGCGTGGCGATTTGTTCCTGGCGGCGGGTCAAGCGGCGGCAGCCCCGATTGACGCCATCGAGGCATACTGTGAATAACGTGCGTGCCGATAGGGGGGGTGGAACGGGGGTCTCGTGGCTTAGAGCCCGCGTTTCAATGACCTACGCAGACTGATCAGCGCGTCCAGTCCGTGTGGGAAAATCATCGGAAAATTTTCGGAAAACGGCTTCCGCATCCCAATCGTCGGTGAATCGACGCCGAGCCCCGATCTGGGGTCAAGCGCACCCTCATGCAGAGACTTCCCCTCGCCCGTTTTTTTCTGCGTCCGCCAGGTTGCAAATGAAAGGATAAGAAAGATAATGACAGCCTGTTGTCGATGGGTGGCGGGAAGGTCCAAGTGCCAATTCGAGCTTACCTCTGCGCGGACGATTGGGCTGAGGGCGCGGGTGGGTGCTTGGCATATCGAATACCCGAAATCGCCTGATTTATCGGCGCTGAAGCAACTGATTGCTGACCTGAATGCCGATGACGTCGTGCTGATCGGGGAGTTGGGTGTGCTCACGAATGTTTCGGCAGATCCCTGGCACCGTCTATGCCACAGGGTTGAACATGATTCCGTCTCGCTGGTCGCCATTGATCTCCCCGGCTCCCGTGCAGCGCTGACCGCGGTCTGAGAGATCTTCCTGTTGTAGGATGCAGATTTAGGCGAAGCGGGCTGAGCACCCATGTCCGAAGCACCGGCAGAGGCCGCCACTGCGAGCTCACTCGGCTGGCAGTTCTGGATCGACCGGGGCGGTACCTTCACCGATATCGTCGCCCGGGCCCCCGATGGCTCGCTGCAGTCCCGCAAACTCCTCTCCGAAAACCCGCACTGCTATCGGGATGCCGCCGTGCAGGGCATCCGCGGGATACTGGATATCCCCGCGGATGAACCGATTCCCGCCGGTACCATCGAGTCGGTCCGGATGGGGACCACCGTGGCGACCAATGCGCTGCTGGAGCGCAACGGGGAGCCCACGCTGCTGCTCACCACCCGCGGACTTGGCGACCTGCTGCGGATCGGCTACCAGGACCGGCCGCGACTGTTCGATCTGCAAATCCGGCTGCCGGGTGTCCTGCATGACGCCACGGTCGAGATCGACGAGCGGCTCGATGCCCATGGGGATATCATTCAGCCGCTGGACGAGGCGCAGGTGCGGGAAGCCCTGCGCCATGCACGTCAGGAAGGTTATCAGGCGGTCGCCGTGGCACTCATGCACGGTTACCGTTATCCCGTGCATGAAAAGCGGATTGGCGTTCTGGCAAGGGAGGCCGGCTTCACGCAGATCTCGCTCAGCCATGAAGTCAGCCCGATGATCAAGCTCGTCTCCCGGGGTGATACGACGGTGGTCGATGCCTACCTGTCGCCGGTCCTGCGCCGCTACGTGGAGCAGATCGCCGAGGCATTGAATGTGCGCGGCGGTGGCTGCGATTCGCTGCTGTTCATGCAGTCCAACGGCGGGCTCACGGATGCGGCATGCTTTCAGGGCCGCGACGCCATCTTCTCCGGGCCGGCTGGTGGTGTCGTGGGCATGGTGCGTACCGCGGAGTCCGCCGGGTTCCATCGGCTGATCGGCTTTGACATGGGCGGGACAAGCACGGATGTCTGTCACTACGCCGGTGAGTTCGAGCGCGCACTCGAAACGGCGGTGGCCGGGGTGCGCATGCGCGTGCCGATGATGGATATCCATACGGTGGCGGCCGGCGGTGGATCGATCCTGGCGTTTCGTCAGGGCCGCCTCCAGGTTGGTCCGGCCAGTGCCGGCGCCGATCCGGGCCCGGCCTCCTACCGGCGGGGCGGACCCCTGACGGTCACCGACTGCAACGTCGTGCTGGGTAAACTGCAGCCGTCGCGGTTTCCGCGGGTTTTCGGGCCGAATGGCGATCGGCCGCTGGATGAGGCGGCGGCGCGGAGCGCTTTCCAGGCCCTGGCGGCCGAGATCGCGGCCGAAACCGGCGATCCGCCGATGTCGGTGGAAACCCTGGCCGAGGGCTTCCTGCGCGTTGCCGTGGAGAACATGGCCCGTGCCATCAAGAAGATTTCCGTGGAGCAGGGGCACGATGTCACGGGCTATACGCTGAACTGCTTCGGAGGCGCCGGCGGCCAGCATGCCTGCCAGGTGGCCGACGTGCTGGGCATGGAGGAGATCTACCTGCATCCGTTCGCCGGCGTTCTGTCGGCCTATGGGATGGGGCTCGCCGATATCCGTGAAATCCGTGAGGCCCCTTTCAGCGGGACCCTCGACGAGGCGCCCGCCGCCCGGGCGCAGATCGACCGCATCGCCGCGGAAGCGGGGGCTGCCGTCTGCGCCCAGGGCATCGGCCCGGACCGTATTCGCCTGGTGGAGACGGCCCAGGTGCGGGCCGAGGGCGCGTATCAGGCCCTTCCGGTGCCCTTTGGGACGCCATCCCGGATGCGGGCGGCCTTCGATCGGGCCCATCGCGCGCGTTTCGGTTTCGTGCCGGGGGCCACAGGACGACGGATTGACGGGCTGAGCGTTGAGGCCATCGGGTCGGCGGGAAACCCGCCGGGGTTGCAGGCGGGCGGCCCGGCCATGAGTGCGGCTGCGCATTGTGCCTTGTTCACGGCGGGCGGCTGGTGGCAGGCACCGATTCTCGAACGCGAGGCGCTGCGGCCCGGTCAGCCCGTTGACGGCCCGGCGATTGTCGTCGAGGCGACAGCGACAACCATCGTGGAGCCAGGCTGGCATGCCGAGGCGCTGGCGGACGGTGCGCTCGTGCTGAGGCGCATCACCCCGCGTGATCGGCAACAGGACCTGTCAACGGCGGCCGATCCGGTGATGCTCGAGGTGTTCAATAACCTGTTCATGTCCATCGCCGAGCAGATGGGCGTGACGCTGGCCAACACGGCCCATTCGGTGAATATCAAGGAACGGCGCGACTTCTCCTGCGCCATTTTCGATGCCGACGGCAACCTGGTGGCCAATGCCCCTCATGTCCCCGTTCACCTGGGATCCATGGGCGAGAGTGTCCGCCGGGTGCTGGCGGACAAGGCCGGTTCGGTTCGCCCCGGTGATGTGTTCATGCTCAACAACCCCTACCGCGGTGGCACGCACCTCCCGGATGTCACGGTCATCACACCGGTCTTTGATGACGCCGGCGAGGAGATCCTCTTCGTGACCGCCTCCCGCGGTCATCATGCGGATATCGGGGGCAAGACCCCGGGCTCGGGCCCGGCGGACAGCCAGCATATCGCCGAAGAGGGTGTGCTGATCGACGGGTTTCTGCTGGTCGATCAGGGCAGGCTGCGCGATGCCGAGACCCGGGCGCTGCTTGGTTCCGGCCCGTACCCCTGCCGCAATATCGAAGAGAACATGGCCGACCTGGCCGCACAGATCGCCGCCAACGCCACTGGTGTCCGTGAGCTGCAGCGCATGGTCGAACAGTTCGGCCTGGCGGTCGTGCAGGCCTACATGCGGCACGTCCAGGACAACGCCGAGGAGAGTGTCCGTCGCGTGATTGACGCGCTCACCGACGGTCACTGCGTCTACCCGCTGGATGACGGGAGCCGGATCGAGGTCACCATTACGGTGGATCATGTTGCCCGGACCGCTGGACTCGATTTCGCAGGGACATCGCCGCAGCATGCGTTCAACTACAATGCGCCCGCCGCGATCTGTCGGGCGGTGGTGCTCTATGTCTTCCGCACGCTGGTGGGAGAGGAGATCCCCCTCAATGAGGGATGCCTGAAGCCACTGTCGATCAATGCGCCGGAGGGCTCGATGATCAACCCCGCCTATCCCGCGGCCGTGATCGCCGGCAATACGGAGGTCAGCCAGGCCATTGCCGATGCGCTCTATGGCGCGCTTGGGGTGCTCGCCGGATCACAGGGCACGATGAACAATGTCATCTACGGCAACGACCGCTGGCAGAACTACGAAACCCTCTGCGGCGGAACAGGGGCAGGTGATGGTTTCGATGGTGCCGATGCGGTGCACAGTCACATGACCAACACCCGCATGACTGACCCGGAGATCCTTGAGGACCGGTTTCCGCTGCGTCTGGAGACATTCGCGATCCGTCGTGGCTCCGGCGGGCAGGGCACCTCACGCGGCGGGGATGGCATCATCCGGCGGTTGCGCTTTCTGGAGCCGACCACTGTGACGCTGCTCGGCTCGCATCGTCAGGTCCCGCCGCCGGGCATGGCCGGAGGTCAGCCGGGTGCGACGGGCGGAAACTTCATCGAACCGTCCGCCGGCGGGCGCCGTCCGCTGGCGGGGAATGACGGCGTTGATCTGGGAGCCGGGGATTGCCTTGTCATCCAGACGCCGGGCGGGGGCGGATACGGGCCACCGGGCGAGCGGGCAGGTAAGCCGCGATGATGATCCCGGCAGTGCATCACCCGGACTACACGATCAGTATGCCGGCATCCCACCCGTTTCCGATGGCCAAATTCGGGGTATTGCGACGTCAGTTGACGTCTTTCGGCACTGGTTTTCGGTGGTATTCGCCGGAGCCGGCCTCACGAACGGCACTGGAAACCGTCCATGACCCGCGGTACCTCGACGATCTGTTCAAGGGCACGCTCGATCGTGCAGCCCAGCGCCGCAGCGGCTTTCCCTGGTCGGAGGCGCTGGTCCAGCGGGTCCGCCTGGAGACCGGCGGGACCTGCCTCGCAGCCCGACTGGCCCTCGCGCAGGGCCTCGCGTTGAACACGGCGGGTGGCACGCACCACGCCCACGCCGACTTCGCCAGTGGTTACTGCCTGTTGAATGACATTGCAGTGGCCGCCAGAACGCTCCTGCTGGAAGGTGCGGTGGCGCGCCTGCTCATCGTGGATCTGGATGTCCACCAGGGCGATGGGACGGCCCGACTCCTCGCAAACGAGCCGCGGGCGTTGACGTTCTCGATGCATGCGGCACGGAATTTCCCCGCCCGTAAGGCCACGAGCGATCGTGATGTCGGTCTCGAGAGCGGCGTTGGCGATGAGGGCTATCTCGAGACGCTGGCGGGGGTGCTGCCCCGCCTGCTGGATGCGTTCCGTCCCGAGCTCGTCCTCTACGATGCGGGCGTCGATGTGCACGCCGCCGATCGCCTCGGGCATCTGTGTCTCAGCGACGACGGCCTGTATCGGCGGGACCGATTCGTGATCGAGGCGGCCCGGAACCGCGGGATCCCGATTGCGGCCGTGATTGGTGGTGGGTATGACCGCGACATTGATGCGCTCTGCCACCGTCATGGGCAGCTTTTCCGGGCGGCGGTCGGTGTTGCCGGGGATTCCCGTTATAATCGCCGCTCTGAATTCTGAACAGGGGGAAGCGGATGGGCATCAGGCGCCGATGGGGGGTATCGGTCAGATTTCGTGTATGGGTCATGCTGGTAATAATGACCTGTGCGGCGCCAGTGCTGGCCGAGCCGGAGGGTGCGCCGCTGATGCGCGAGACCGGCTTGCGCAGCGGTAGCGGTGACGGATTCGACACCTTCGAACTCTACTATCGCCAGTCCGCGCCGGGGTTGCAGCGTGCAGTGCTCAATCGGCTGGGTCTCAGGCGGTGGAATGCGCGCTGGGACATGGTCCTCGGGCTCTGGTCGGGGGATCACCGGGATAGCGCGGTCGTCGCGATTGGCCCGGCCGTCGAGCGTCGCTTGGCGGGCGCTCCGCTGCGATTCAGCCTGGGACTTCAGCCTACGCTGATCTCCCGGCATGACGGCAATGGCAAGGACCTCGGCGGGCCGTTGCAGTTCACCAGCCATGTCGGCGTTGCATGGGTGCCGGCCGGCGGCCTTGTCCTCGGTGTGCGTCTTCAGCACACGTCCAACGCCCGTTTCTACAACAGTAATCCGGGCGTGGATATCGCCTCGGTGGAAATCGGTTACGTCTTCTGAGTATGACGGCGACGTCTCAATTGCCACGCCTGATTGTGGCACTCGTTGCTGTGGTCGCTGGCAGCATTGCGATTTTCCCGCCGGCCTGGCTGCCGCCGGGTACCGGTATCACCACCGCCGTTGCCCTGGTCGCGATCAGCTTCTACGCCACCGGTCTCGTGGCCGAGGCCGTGACTTCGCTGCTTTTCTTCCTGGCGGCGATGCTCTTCTCCGTCGCGCCGGCGCAGGTGGTTTTCTCGGGCTTTGCGTCCAATGCGTTCTGGATCATCTTCGGTGGCCTGATTCTCGGGATGTCGATCCGTCACACCGGGCTCGGTCAGCATATCGCCTCGCTACTGCTCTCGCGGCTGCCCGGTCGCTACAGTCTGCTCATCGCAGGCGCCGTTGGTGTCGGTCTGATGCTCGCGTTTGTCATGCCCGGGTCAATGGGTCGAATGGTCCTGCTGGTGCCCATCGCGGTGGCAGTCGCCGACCGCCTGGGGTTCGCGGAACATGCCAACGGCCGTATTGCAGTGGTGCTGGCAGCTGTTTTCGGCACGCATATCGGCTCCTTTGCCATTCTGCCGTCCAACACCCCCAACGTGGTCTGGGCCGGCGCAATGGAGTCGATCTACGGCGTGGATATCGGCTATCTCGATTATCTCTGGTGGCATTTTCCGGTGTTGGGCCTGCTCCGTTCCCTTCTACTGATCGCTCTGCTGGTCTATGCCTTCCCCGACCGCATTCCGGGTAAGCCTGCACCCGATGATCCCCGGGGGCCGATGACGCGGGACCAGCGCCAGATGGCACTGGTTCTGGTGGCCGCCCTCGGGCTATGGGCGAGCGATGCGCTTCATGGCGTCGGCCCGGCCTGGGTGGCACTGGCCGCCGCCGCCTATTGCCTGCTCAACGGACCCCGACTGGTCCCCGAAAAGCCGTTCGCCGCACTGGATATCGGCCCATTGCTGCTCCTGTCGGGCATCCTCGGGCTCGGGGCGATGCTGGCCTACTCCGGTGTCGGCGAGGCCGCCTTCAACCAATTGCTACCGGCGCTGCCGTTGGCACCCGGGCAGGGGGCGCTCAACTATGCGTTCATCAGCCTGGGCGGTGTCGGACTCGCGGTGCTCGCGGCCATGCCGGGTGTGCCGGCCATCGGCGTGCCGCTCGGGGAGACGCTGTCGAACGCCACCGGCTGGCCGGTTGAGTCGGTGCTGACGATACTGGCGGCCTCCTATGCCACCTATCTGCTGCCTTATCAGGCACCGCCCATCTTGGTGGGCGCCCAGCTCGGCCGAGTCCCCTGGGGTGCATTGACGCGCTTCACGCTGGGGTTCGCGGTGTTGACCATACTGCTGATATTCCCGCTGCACTATCTGTGGCTGCGACTGATCGGCGTCCTTCCGGGCTGAGGGATAAGCGGCGGTGTCTTCTATGCCCTGGAGGACACGACGTCATGCCTGAATGTCGCTTGCCGGGTGAATATTGCAGCGCGAAAATACGTGCAGTTTCAGCGATTCAGACAACTTTTCGGAGTATCCGGTGCAGGAGCAGTTCCTTTTGATCGCCGATGAGCTGGGCTGGGGTCTGGAAACCCAGATCGAGCGGCTCGACGCCCGGGGCGCGTTCTCGCACTATCTCCACGGGCAGATGCAGCGGGCCGGCGAAGCCGTCGCCCCCGGTGCGAGCGCCGAGCCGACCCGCTCGTTCCCGTCAACGCGGACCGGAGAGGCGCAGGGTCTGCGCACCGCGATCCGCCGCTGGGTGACGGCCCGGGGTCGCGGACCGTCCCGGACAGTGGCATCCTGAGGGAATGGCTGAGCCTACCGTTACCCGGCGCGTTGGTGTGCTCCTCTGCGATGATCTGCACGAGGAGCTCACGACGCGCTGGTCCTCCTATCTCGCTCTGTTCCAGGACCTCCTGGCGGATCCACAAGAGGACCTGAAGGCCGTCGGGTACCGTGTTCATGACGGTGAATGGCCCGACGCCTGCGACGACGCCGATGGCTGGCTGGTGACCGGCAGCCGTGCCAGTGTCCACGAGGATCCGGAGTGGGTTGGCCCGCTCCAGTCGCTGGTCCGGGAAATCGACGCCCGGGGCATTCCGCTCATCGGCGTGTGCTTCGGCCATCAGCTCATTCACTCGGCCCTTGGCGGATGCACGGAACGCTCCGGGCGCGGCTGGCATCTGGGCGCCTATCCGGTGCGCTGCGAGCGGACATTCGGCGAACGCGGTCCGGGCGAGACGCTATCGCTCCTGGCCGTGCATCAGGACCAGGTGACAGAGCCGGCGCCCGGATTTGAGCGCCTGGCCACCAGCGAGCAGTGCCCATGGTATGCCAGCCGGCGGGGGCGCACGTTGACCATCCAGGGACATCCGGAGTTCGACCGCGAGTTCTTTCATGCACTGATGCAACGCGTGCGTGCCAAGGCCGGTGAGGAGGCAGTGGAGGCGGCGCTGGCCGGACTGCCCGCGGAGGATCACACCCCGCTGGTTCGGGCCTACATGCGGGACTGGCTGAGGCCTTGAGCCCGGTCGAGGCGTTACGGCGCTATCGCGGCATCTGCCCGGATTGGGCCGGCTTCCAGGCGGCGCTCGGGCACCCGCAGCCCGTGAGCCTGAGGCCCCATCCCGAGCGGATTCATCCCGCCGAACTCATCAAGCTGCTGGCCGATGCGGGTTTGCGGGCGTCGCCGGTGGAATGGGATGCCGGTAGCCTCCGGCTCAGCCCCGATGCCTCCCCGGGTCGGCACTGGGGCCATTTCGCCGGCCTGTTCCAGGTCCAGGAGGAGTCGGCCCAGCTGCCGGTCCGACTGCTGGACCCACGGCCCGGTGAACGGGTCCTCGACCTGTGTGCCGCGCCCGGCAACAAGACCGCGCAAATCGCGCTCGCCATGGCCAACCGCGGCCTGGTCGTGGCCAATGAACTCCAGTCCGGACGACTTCCCGCAGTGCGTCAGCTCGTCCGACGGCTGGGGCTTCGTAATGTCCTGATTCACCGCGGGGCGGGGGAGTCGCTGCCGGGCGTCACCGGACCCTATGACCGGGTGCTGGTGGATGCACCCTGCAGCGGCGAGGGAACATGGCGTAAATATCGCCTGCAGCGTCGCAACGTCGCGCGCCGGGTGGATCAAAGTGAGCGGGATGAGCTCGCCGCGCGGCAGATCCGGCTGCTGGATCGGGCCGTGCGGTTGTGTCGGCCCGGCGGGCGGATCGTCTATTCCACCTGTACCTATGCACCGGAGGAGAATGAGGCGGTGGTGGATGCCGTCCTGCGCCGTCACGGTGATGGGCTGAGCGTGGAGACGGCCTCGATCGCGGGTTTTGCGGTCGCCGAGGGCATCACCGAATGGGCCGGCCAGCGGTTCGACCCCCGACTGGCCGGGGCATTGCGGGTATGGCCGGGCGCCACGGATACCGGCGGGTTCTTCGTGGTCGTCCTTCGTCGCCACGGCGAGCCCGTGGACTCGGCGGATCAGCCGACGGGAGGATCGCCCGCCGAGGCGTCCCGGACGTTGCCGGCGCATCCGGCCACCGATGCCGTGCTCCGTCGGTTTGGCATCGATTCGGTCTGTCTGCGCGGACTGGAAGCCGGTCCGGATGGTGGCCGCTACCTGCACTATCGTGTCGCCGGGCAGCGGTGGCCGGCGCGACCCCGGCCGGATGCCTTTGGGCTGGCGGCCATCGGCTTGCAGGTCAAACCCGTCAAGCCCACCACGGGGCTGGCCTTGTGGCTTGCACCGGCCGCAACGCGGAACTGTGTCGCGCTGGATGCCGGGCAGATGGCTGCCTTCGTCCAGCGTCAGTCGGTCCCGCTGGATGATGTGAAAGCGGCATTACCGCTCGACGGGCCGGGGTTCGTCCTGGTGACCCATGCCGGTCACGGGCTCGGGGTGGCGCGCCTCAACCGTGAGGGACACCTTGAGAGCCAGTTCCCCAAGGCATGGGTTAATCCGACTCCGGTATTTCCCGCCGCTGGTTGAGCGTTTGCTTGATCTTCGCCAGTCGCGTCTGCGTGCGCGAGCCACCCCGCAGCGCCACCCCCACCGCCAGGACGTCCAGCAGAGCCAGATGCGCGAGGCGGGAGAGCATGGGCGTGTAGATATCGGTGTCTTCGTCCACCTCGGCATTCAGGGTCACATTGGCGAGCCGGGCCAGTGGCGTGCCGGGCGCCGTGATACCGATCACCGGGACGCCACGGTCGCGCGCAACCCGCAGGCTCTGGAGCAGATCGCCGCTGCGGCCGGTGTGGGAAATGGCGATGATCACCGCATCCGGCGGTGTCACCGTCGCCGAGATGGCGTGGTTGTGGGGATCGGTATAGGCGGCCACGGGCATCCCCAGCCGAAAGAACTTGTGCTGGGCATCCTGGGCGACAAGGCCGGACGCGCCGTGGCCGAAGAGTTCGATCCGACTTGCCCCGGCGAGGAGGTCGATCGCAGTCTCGAGGCGATCATGTGGCAGCTGGTTGCGCGTGTGGATGAGGGCGGCGATCTGCCGGTCCATCACCTTGGCGGCCAGTTCCTCCAGCGGCTCATCGCTGTCCACGCCCATCGGCGTCGGCGGCAGGCCGGTGGCGAGGCTGCGGGCGAGGGCCATCTTGAAGCCCTGAACGCCACGATAGCCAAGCCGCTTGCAGAACCGCACCACCGTCGGCTCGCTGACATTGGCGGCGGCGGCGATGACCCCGATGGCCTGATCCATTACCGCATGAGGCCGTGCCAGGGTATGCATGGCGACCTTTCGCTCCGAGGGCGAGAGTTCGGGCAACAGGGCCCGGACCTGTTCGAGCAGGGGCGTGCTCTGGCTGATCGATGCCGGGTTGTTGGATTCCGCTTCGCTCACGCCTGCGCCTCCAGATAGACGGATAGCCCCAGCAGTGCCGGTGCTGGATGCCGGATGGCGTAGACCGGGATGGCCGCCAGATAGTCGTGGAAACGCCCCTTGGCCTCGAAACGCTCGAGGAACCCTGTCCAGTCAAAGGCATCGCCGAGCGCGGGGATGATCCCGCCGCCCAGGTAGATCCCGCCCCGGGCGCCGGTGGCAAGCGCGAGGTCGCCGGCGGCGGAGCCCAGCGCCGCGGTGAAGTGGGTGAGTACCTCCGCGCATAGCGGATCGCCCGCAACGGCCTTTTGCGCGATGGTCTCCGCGCTGAGCGCTTGTGGCGGATAGCCATCAATCTCGCGGAGCGCGTCGTGTACCGCCTCCATGCCGACGCCGGAGGCGATCCGCTCGGCACTGCAGTGCCCGAAGCGTGCCTGGATATGGAGCGCAACCTCCGCCTCACGCCGGCTGGTGATGCCAAAGCTGATATGACCGCCCTCGGTGGCGAATACCGCCCACTGGTCGCCACAGCGGGTAATCAGGGCGCTGCCAAGCCCGGTACCCGGACCCAGGGCGAGCCTCGGCGCATCCGACACCGGCCGGCCGGTATTGTGTTGCAGTCGGTGCGACCCTTGCAGGCGGGTCACCGCCCAACCCTGTGCCACCCAGTCGTTGATCAGCACCAAATGATCGATGCCCAGACTGCGCTTTGTCGCCGACACGGAGAATATCCATCCGGCATTGGTCAGGCGGACGGTATCCTCCTGCAGCGGGCTCGCGACGGCACAGATCGCCCGTGAGGGAGCGTATCCGCCGCCGAGGTGCTCCATTGCGGCCTGGAGGAAAGCGGCCAGCCCCTGGAAGTCCGCCGTGGGCCGGCTGAAAAGCGTCTCCGGCGCCTGTCCGGGCTCGGTGACAAGGCCTGCACGGGCATTGGTGCCGCCGATATCGGCGACCAGGACCGGGGGGGCGTCAGGACGAGTAGTAGACATGGACCGGGACATGGCGCTGGTTGAGCAGGGCATGCACGGGGAATTGCCGGGGATCACCACTGTCGACGGCTTTCCTCAGCGTCGCCCACTTGGCGGCACCGGTCACGTGCAATGCGATCCAGCGGCTCTGCAGCAGGGTATTGAGCGTGAGCGTCAGGCGTTCATGCGGCGCATCCGGCGCCCGCGTCGCCACGCAGCGCGAGTCGGTGGCCGGGTCCAGTGCTCTCGACAGGGCCGGGTCATCCGGAAAGATCGAGGCGGTATGGCCATCGCTGCCCATGCCGAGAATGACGGCATCGAAGGGACGAGGCAGCAGTCCCAGGGCGGCGCTGCACGCCGCCTCGTCGGCGCGCTCGCCGACGCCCTCGCGGTGGAGCGGGTAGAAATGGGCGCGCGCGGCATCCTCCCGGAGCAGGTGAGTGCGCACCAACCGGGCATTGCTCCGCTCATCATCCGCGGGCACGCGGCGTTCGTCGGTCAGGCTCACATAGACCTGATCCCAGGGCAGGTGGAGCTGTCGCAACCGCTCGAATACCGGCACCGGGGTCCGCCCGCCCGGCACCAGAAGGCTGGCGCGCCCGCGGGCCTTTACCCCGTAGCGAATGACCTCGCTGACCCGCTGAGCAAGGGCGCCGGCCGCCTGCGCGGGGCTGGCGAAACGCTGTGCCGCCTCAAGGGTCTGCGTGGCCAGCGTGGCGGGTCCTCGTGTCATGTTCAGCTCTCCTCGTACCAGCTGGAGTCCTCACGGCCGAGCAGGGCGCTGGAGGCCGCCGGGCCCCAGGTTCCGGCCGTATAGGGCTTGGGCGCATCACCGGCCTCGTTCCAGGCATCCACTATCGGTTCGACCCAATCCCAGGCGGCATAGAGCTCGTCGCGCCGCATGAACAGGGTCAGGCGTCCACGCAGGACATCCATGAGCAGCCGCTCATAGGCATCCGCCTGTCGCTGCTGGAAGGCCTCGGCAAAGTCCAGATTGAGCGATACGGGCCGCAGCTGCATGCGATCTCCGGGTGATTTCGCCATCATGTGCAGCCGCACCCCTTCGTCGGGCTGCAGCTTGATGACCAGTCGGTTGGGCTGGCCCGCGCCATAGGCCACGTCGAAGATCGAATGCGGCACGTCCCGGAAATTCACCACGATCTCGGCGGCGCGCTCCTGCAGCCGTTTGCCGGTTCGCAGGTAGAACGGTACGCCGGCCCAGCGCCAGTTCGCCAGCTCCGCGCGAATCGCCACGAAGGTCTCCGTGCGACTGTCTTCCGGAACGCCCTCCTCGTCGAGATAGCCGTTGACCGGCTGACCGGCGATCGCGCCGGCGCGGTACTGGCCGCGGACGGTGTTGCGCAGTGCATGCTGCCCCTCGAGGGGCGTGAGGGCGCGCAATACCTTGAGCTTTTCGTCGCGCACGGCATCGGCGCCGATATTGGTCGGCGGCTCCATGGCGATGATGCAGAGCAGTTGCAGGAGGTGGTTCTGCACCATGTCACGCAGTGCGCCCGTGCGGTCGTAGAAGCCGGCACGACCGCCCACGCCGACCTGTTCGGTAACGCTGATCTGGACATCGCGCACCCAATCCCGGCGCCAGAGTGGTTCGAAGAGCATGTTGCCGAAACGCAGCGCGATCAGGTTCTGCACCGTCTCCTTGCCCAGGTAATGGTCGATGCGGTAAATCGCATCCTCGGCAAAAATGGCACCGATGCGCTCGCTGATCGCCTGAGCGGAGGCCAGATCATGACCCAGTGGCTTTTCCAGCACGACCCGGGAGCGATTGGTGACCAGGCCCTCTTCGTGCAGGTGCTCACAGATGCCAACGAAGTGCATGGGGGCGACAGCCAGATAGAAGACCCGCGTGCGGTCGTCGCGATCGCGCAGCAGGACCCCCAGATCGCCGAAACCCCGGGGTTCGGCGGCGTCCACCGAGACGAACTGCAGGCGATCCACGAAGCCCTGCCAGTCGTCGGTATCGCGCTCCTCGGCATCCAGGCGTTCCTCGAAGGCGGCATCGACTCGCTGGATGAAGGTCTCGCGGTCGAGTTCGCTGCGTGCCGTTGCGATGATTCGGCCATCGTCCGGCAACTGGCCCGCGCGGTGGCGGCGGTAGAGTGCCGGCAACAGCTTGCGCATGGCCAGGTCGCCGGTGGCGCCGAAGAGGATGAGGTCGAAGGGTTCCGGTGACTGCACCATGCCTCCCCGTGGAGTTCCGTAGTAAAACTACATTCATAGTAACGTGCAGACTGATCAATTTGAACTGCAGAAGCAGAAATTCCGGGGGGTGTGTAGTAAAATTACGCTGCTAACGGATGAACGAACGACGGAGGAATGCATGCCAGAGCTCAACGCCGCAGTCGCCGGGGTGACCGAGCGGATCCGCCAGCGCAGTCACGACGATCGCAGTGCTTACCTCGAGCGGCTGAAGGCCGCCGCCGATGACGGGCCGGTACGCACGAGCCTGTCCTGTACCAATCTTGCCCATGCCTTCGCGGCCGCGCCCGACGGCGACAAGGCGCGCCTGAAGGCCCTTCAGAAGCCCAACGTCGGGATCGTCTCCGCGTACAACGACATGCTCTCGGCGCACCAGCCCCTCGAGCGCTTTCCCGCGCTGCTGAAGCAGGCGGTCAGAGAGGCGGGCGGCACCGCCCAGTTTGCCGGCGGCGTCCCGGCCATGTGTGACGGCGTGACCCAGGGGCAGCCGGGGATGGAGCTCTCGCTTTTCAGCCGCGATGTGATTGCCATGGCCACCGGGGTGGCACTGTCTCATAACACCTTCGATGGCGGCCTCTGCCTCGGTGTCTGCGACAAGATCGTCCCGGGGCTGCTGATCGGGGCGCTGCATTTCGGTCATATCCCGTTCATCTTCGTCCCCGGCGGACCCATGACCACCGGCGTGCCCAATGAAGAGAAGGCGCGCATCCGCGGGCTCTACGCCGAGGGCAAGGTCGGGCGTGATGCGCTGCTGGAGTCCGAGTCGAAGTCCTATCACGGCCCGGGGACCTGTACCTTCTACGGCACGGCCAACAGCAACCAGATGCTGATGGAGGTCATGGGGCTGCATCTGCCGGGATCGGCGTTCGTCAACCCCAATACGCCCCTGCGTGACGCGCTGACCATCGCCGCCGGTCACCGCATCATGGAGATCACGGCGCACGGCGATGAATACGCCCCGGTGGGCCGCGTGATTGACGAGCGTGCCATCGTCAACGGCATCGTGGGTCTGCTGGCGACCGGTGGCTCCACCAATCACACCATTCACCTGGTGGCGATTGCGCGCGCGGCGGGCATCCACATCAACTGGGATGATTTTGATGCGCTCTCCCGGGTCGTTCCCCTGCTCACACGGATCTATCCCAACGGACAGGCGGATGTAAACCACTTCCATGCCGCCGGCGGGATGGGCTTTCTCGTCCGTGAGCTGCTCGCCGCGGGCCTTCTGCACGAGGATGTCATGACGGTGGCCGGCGAGGGGCTTGCGGCCTATGCCCGGGAACCGATGCTCGCCGAGGGCGGCGTTGGCTGGCGGGACGCCCCGGCAGAGTCCGCCGACAGCGACGTGGTGCGCCCCGTGGCGGAGCCGTTCAGCCCGGACGGCGGGCTGCGCGTCCTGGAGGGCAATCTGGGGCGCGCTGTCATCAAGGTTTCGGCCGTCAAGCCCGAGTATCGCGTGGTGGAAGCGCCGGCCCGGGTATTCGATGATCAGCAGGCGGTTCTGGCCGCCTTCCGGGCGGGGGAGCTCGAGGGCGACTTCGTCTGCGTGGTCCGCGGGCAGGGTCCGCGTGCCAATGGCATGCCCGAGCTGCACAAGCTTACGCCGGAGCTTGGTGTCCTGCAGTCGCGCGGTCAGCGCGTGGCGCTGGTGACCGACGGGCGCATGTCCGGCGCCTCCGGAAAGGTGCCGGCGGCCATTCACCTCAACCCGGAGTGGGTGAGCGACGGTGCGATCGGCCGGATCCGTGACGGCGATGTCATTCGGCTGGATGCCGAAGCCGGTCTGCTCGAGGTCAAGGTGCCGGAGGCCGAATGGGCGAACCGGTCATCCACGCCGGCGATCCGTGAGCCACAGCACGGCATCGGCCGGGAGATGTTCGCGGCATTCCGTTCCCTCGCCGGCAGCGCCGAGCATGGCGCAATCAGCTTTAGTCCGCATGAGGAGGTTGGATCATGAGCGAAGCGTCAACGTCCATTCACGCGCTCATGACGCGTGCACCCGTCATCCCGGTTCTCGCCATCGAGTCCGCCGATACGGCGCCGGCGATGGCGCGTGCGCTGGTCGAAGGGGGGTTGCCGGTCCTGGAGGTTACGCTGCGTACGCCGGCGGCCCTTCCCGCCGTCGAGGCGATCGCGCGGGAGGTGCCGGAGGCCCTGGTCGGCGTCGGGACCCTGATCCGGGCGGAGGAGGCCATCGCGGCCAGAGACGCCGGTGCCCGCTTCCTGGTGAGTCCCGGGCTGACCGATGCGCTCATCGGGGCGGCACTGAATGTGGATATTCCCCTGCTGCCCGGCGTCGCGACGCCCTCCGAGCTGATGCAGGCGGTCGAGGCGGGTTTTGATCACCTGAAGTTCTTCCCGGCCGAGGTGAACGGGGGGGTGGCGGCACTCAAGGCCCTGGCCGGTCCGTTCCCGGCGGTGCGGTTCTGTCCCACCGGCGGGATCAGCCCGGGCAACTATCTGGACTACCTCGCGTTGCCGAACGTGCTCTGCGTGGGTGGCAGCTGGCTGGCGCCGAGGGATGCCGTGGCGGCGGGTGACTGGTCGCGGATCACCGCGCTGGCGTCGGCCGTGGCCGGTGGCCGGTCGGCCGTTGAACCGGCGCGGTCGGCTCGGGGGGCGGCGGAGGACTGGTATTCCGTGGCCGGGGAGGAGGACCCGGGCAGTGCCGACGAGGCTCTGCGGTAAATTTTCCAGTTTAAAATGTACCAAAGCAGTCCTGATTACTTTATAATGTCCACCTATGATCAGGCTGAACCGCGAAACGGACTACGGCATCGGGATCCTGACGCTGATGGCGCGGGAGCCCGAGGCGCGTTTCAACGCGGGCGCTCTCGCCGAGGCGCGGGGGTTGCCGCAGCCCATTGTCAGCAAAATCCTCAAGCATCTCGCCCGTAGCGATCTGCTCCTCTCCTATCGGGGGGCAAAGGGCGGCTACGGGCTGGCCCGACAGCCGGAGTCCATCTCCATTGCCGAGATCATCACCGTGCTGGAGGGGCCGATCGCGCTGACCGACTGCATCGAGGACGGGCAGGACGCCTGTCAGTACGGCAGTCACTGCAACATCAGCAACGTCTGGGCCCGCATCAACGATGTGGTTCTGAACGCCTTGTCCGAAATCACGTTGGCCGAAATGACCACCGCCGAGGATGGCGACGGCAGCGGCCAGATACATACGCTGGAATTTACCGGAGTGCGTCATGTCCGCGAGCACTGAGACGATCGAACAGTTCACCCGGAAGGGCTACGAAGCCGGCTTCGTGACCAATGTCGAGGAGGATCGGGTTGAGCCCGGTCTGAACGAGGATGTCATTCGTTTTATCTCGGCGAAGAAGAACGAGCCCGAATGGCTGCTGGAGTGGCGGCTCGAGGCCTACCGTAACTGGCTGAACATGCCGGAGCCGGACTGGCAGTATGTCCACTACGATCCAATCGACTTCCAGGCGATCTCCTATTACGCCGCGCCGAAGCGTGACGAGGACAAGCCACAGAGCCTGGATGATATCGATCCCGAGATCAGGGAGACCTACGACAAGCTCGGGATCCCGCTGCACGAGCAGGAGATGCTGGCCGGTGTCGCCGTGGACGCGGTCTTCGACTCGGTCTCGGTGGCCACCTCCTACAAGGAGAAGCTGGCAGAGCAGGGCATCATCTTCTGCTCCATGTCGGAGGCGGTGCAGGAGCACCCCGAGCTGGTCAGGAAGTATCTCGGTACCGTCATTCCGCGGAATGACAATTTCTTCGCGGCGCTCAACTCCGCGGTATTTACCGACGGCTCGTTCGTGTATATCCCGAAGGGCGTCCGCTGCCCGATGGAACTGTCCACCTATTTCCGCATCAACGCGGCCAATACCGGGCAGTTCGAGCGCACGCTGATCATCGCCGAGGACAGCAGCTACGTGTCTTACCTAGAGGGCTGCACGGCGCCGATGCGCGACGAGAACCAGCTGCACGCCGCGGTGGTGGAACTGGTCGCGCTGGACAATGCCGAGATCAAGTACTCCACGGTGCAGAACTGGTATCCGGGCGATGCCAACGGCAAGGGCGGGGTTTACAACTTCGTCACCAAGCGGGGCCTCTGCGCCGGGGACAATTCCAAGATCTCCTGGACCCAGGTGGAGACCGGGTCGGCGATCACCTGGAAGTATCCGAGCGTGGTGATGCGCGGCGACAACTCGGTGGGCGAATTCTACAGCGTTGCCGTCACGCGGCTGCGCCAGCAGGCCGACACCGGCACCAAGATGATCCACATGGGCAAGAACACCCGCAGCACCATCGTCTCCAAGGGTATCTCCGCCCAGGAGGGACAGCAGGTGTACCGCGGGCTGGTGCGGATCGCGCCGACGGCCGAGAACGCGCGCAACTACTCGCAGTGCGATTCCATGCTGATGGGGTCGGAGTGCGGTGCGCATACCTTCCCGTATCTCGACGTGAATAACAGCACGGCGCAGCTCGAGCACGAGGCGACCACCTCCAAGATCGGCGAGGATCAGATGCTCTACTGCATGTCGCGTGGCATCGCCGCGGAGGATGCGGTCTCGCTGATCGTCAACGGATTCTGCAAGGAGGTCTTCCGCGAGCTGCCGATGGAGTTCGCCGTGGAGGCGCAGAAGCTGCTCGAGATCACCCTCGAGGACTCGGTGGGCTGACACCGGCGCCGGATCCACCAACCTTTTCGAACGAATTGATTCAGGAGCAATACAATGGCACTGCTCGAAATCCGCAACCTGCACGTCAACGTGGAGGGAGCAGAAATCCTCAAGGGCCTCGACCTCACCATCGAGGAAGGCAGGGTCCACGCCATCATGGGTCCGAACGGCGGCGGCAAGAGCACGCTCGCGAAGGCGCTGGTGGGCGACGAGGCCTACGAAATCACCGAGGGCGAAGTTCTGTTCAAGGGCCAGGACCTGCTTGAGATGGACCCCGAGGTGCGGGCCCGCGAGGGGGTCTTCCTGGGCTTCCAGTACCCGGTTGAGATTCCCGGTGTCTCCAACACCTACTTCCTCAAGGCGGCGGTCAATGCCATGCGCAAGCATCGCGGCGAGGGCGAGATCGATGCAATGGAGTTCCTGGAGCTCGTCAAGGAGCGCGCCAAGCGCGTGAAGCTCGACGAGACCCTGCTGCAGCGCCCGGTGAACGAGGGGTTCTCCGGTGGCGAGAAGAAGCGCAACGAGATCTTCCACATGTCCGTGCTCGAGCCGCAGCTCGGCATCCTCGATGAGACCGACTCCGGCCTTGATATCGATGCGCTGCGGACGGTTTCCGAGGGCGTCAACGCCATGCGTGCCGAGGATCGCTCTTTCCTGGTGATCACCCACTATCAGCGCCTGCTGGACTACATTGTCCCCGACGTGGTGCATGTGCTCATGGATGGCCGGATCGTGAAGACCGGTGGCAAAGAGCTCGCCAAGGAGCTGGAGAGCAAGGGCTACGAGGGCTTTGACGAGGCCGCGGCGTAAGCGCGGGAGGCGATACC
>CAJXND010000016.1 GCA_913056385.1 uncultured Ectothiorhodospiraceae bacterium | reverse complement strand
TCACTGATTGCCTTGTGCCCGATGACCTTCAGGATGGGCGGTCCGGCAGTGCCCGATGGCTCGCCATCATCACTGGAAGCTGCGCTGTTCGAGCCCTGCCATGCCCAGCAGTGATGGCGGGCGTCGGGATGACGAAGTCTTGCGGCCTCGACCTCGGCGAGGGCCTGGTCACGATCCGTTGCCGGCGCGGCCACCGCCCGGAATACGCTCCGTCGGACGGTGGTCTCGGCCTCCGCACGACCCGCGGCGACCTGTCGCCCTTCCTCTGACTCGCTACCCGACATTTCACCTCGCCGACGCCGTTGGGACTCAGTGCGAAGAAGGTACCGAGGGGTGGCACCCCCTGAAAAGCCTGAAACGATCGCGGTACAGTCGTCTGATCGAAGCCTGAAACGGGAGCGGTATGAGCGAGCGGAGAATCACCGACACGGAGATCCTCAACCGGGTCTACAACGCCAGCGATCACGAGGCGCTGATGAGCGCCTACCGGGATTGGGCCGAGCACTACGACAGCGATCTGCTCGATCGCTTTGGATACGTCGCCCATGTCGCCACGGCAAAGGCCCTCGACGAGGCTCTGCGCGGCCGGACGGCGGCAGGAATCCTGGATGCCGGCTGCGGGACGGGCCTAGTCGGCCAGGAATTGGTCAAGCTCGGCTATCGCGACATCGATGCCCTGGATTATTCCGGCGACATGCTCGCCCAGGCGGAACGCAAGGGGATCTATGGCACGCTCATGCAGGCGGACATGAAACAGCGCCTGCCCATCGACGACCATGCCTATGATGCCGTTGTCTGCACCGGGACCTTCACCTACGGTCATGTCACCGGCGACGCCTTCGACGAGCTGGTGCGCATCACCCGCCCCGGCGGCGTGATCGTTTTCACCATTCGCGAAGGCGCCTACGAGGAGTATGGCTACCGTCGCCGGATGCTCGACCTGGAGACGGCCGGGTCATGGGAGCTGGTGGGCTTCTACGACACGCCCTACCAGCTCGAGGAAGGCAATACCTGCAAGATGTGCACGTACCGCGTGGCATGACGGGCACAGCCTGACGAGAATGCCCGGATCGGGTACCCTCTGGCTCCGTTCATAAAGGCGATCAACGACCTTCAAAAAATAACGGGGCAGACATGGAAGGCACACTGGCGCTGGCGGCGGACAATCTCACCTCGCCCATCATTCTTTTCTTCGTGCTCGGCGTCGTCGCGGCATTCGCCCGATCCGATCTCTCGATCCCCGAGGCCATCGCCAAGGGCCTGTCGATCTATCTGCTCTTCGCCATCGGATTCAAGGGGGGCGCAAGCGTGGCATCACACGGCGTTGATGCCACCCTGATCCTGTCGCTGATCGCCGGCGCCATCCTGTCGTTCTTGCTGCCGGTGCTTGCGTTCGGGCTCCTTCGCGGCATGTCGAGACTCTCCGTCACCGACGCCGCGGCAGTGGCCGGCCATTACGGCTCCATCTCCATCGTCACCTTCGTCGCCGCGACCTCCGTCGCGCAGTCCGCCGGGCTCTCACCGGAGGGCTACATGGTTGCCGTGGCAGCCGTCATGGAGGCGCCGGCCATTCTCTCGGCCCTTTGGCTGATCGCCCGCTCCGACAAGCAGGCCGCGAAAATGGAAAAGGGCCTGATTCGCGAGATCCTGCTGAACGGATCCATTGTCCTGTTGGTGGGCTCGTTCCTGATCGGATGGATCACCGGTGACGAGGGCATGAACATGATCGCCCCGTTCATCCAGGAACCATTCCAGGGCGTGCTCTGCCTGTTCCTGCTCGATATGGGGCTGGTGGCCGGACGGGGTCTGCGCGAGGCGAAATCCGTGCTCACCGCGGGCCTCTTTGCCTTCGGCGTGGTGATGCCACTGATCGGATCGCTGTTCGGCCTCGCCGCGGGCCTGCTGCTGGGACTGAGCCCGGGGGGCGTGCTGCTGTTCATGACGCTGGCGGCCTCGGCCTCCTACATCGCGGTACCAGCCGCCATGCGCGTGGCATTGCCGGAGGCCAACCCGTCGATCTACCTCACCCTGTCACTGGGTGTAACCTTCCCCTTCAACCTCACCCTGGGCATCCCGATCTATCTCGCGGTGTCACAGACGCTGACCGGAGGCTGATGCCATGCAGACCCACAAGGCGAAGCGCGTCGAGATCATCATCGAATCGATCATGGAAGAGCGCCTGAGTGCCGCGCTGATCAAGGCCGGCGTGACCGGGTTCAGTGTCCTGCCGGTGCTGGGTGGCTCCGGTCGGTCCGGCCACTGGAGCGGTGAAGGTCAGATCAGTCGCGTGGGCGGCATGGTCAACGTGGTCTGTATCGTCCGGCCGGAGCGGGTGGATACCCTGCTCGACGCCGCCTTTGAGGTGGTCGAGCGGCACATCGGGGTGGTCAGCGTGGTCGATTGCGAGGTGTTGCGCGCCGAGCGGTTCTGATGCGCACGCGGACTCCTGCGTCAGCATCTGTCGTACGGAGTGATTAGGATGGAGGCATGATGCGCTGGCATGGAACGCTTCCCCGATGACTGACGCCTTTCCGCCGGGCTTTGCCCAGATCCACGCCAACCGGCTCGAGACGCTGCGCGATCTCACGGTCACTCATCTGCGCGATCAACCGCTCGAGCCGCTGGAGCACGAGACCGTGCTCATCCAGTCCAACGGCATGGCGCAGTGGCTCAAGCTCGCCTTCGCCGCCGAGGAAACGCCCGAGGCCGCCGGCTGCGGCATCGCCGCCGCGCAGCGCTTCGTCCTCCCGCAGTCCTTCCTCTGGCAGTCCTATCGGGCGGTACTGGGCCCGAGCGAGGTCCCGGAGACCTCGCCATTCGAGAAACAGCGATTGCAGTGGCGTATCTACGGCCTGCTGCCCGGCCTGCTCGACGCCGAGGCCGAGACGTTTGCGCCCCTCGCCCGTTTCCTTGCCGGGGACACGGATCACCGCAAGCGCCACCAGCTCGCCCGTCGCCTGGCGGATCTCTACGATCAGTACCAGGTCTACCGGCCCGACTGGCTGGCCGACTGGCTGGACGGACACAACCGGCTCCGCAACCCCCGTGGCGGAGCGGCCTCCCTGGCCGCGGATCAGCACTGGCAGCCGGCGTTGTGGCGGGCACTGCACGCCGACATGGGCGAGGCCGCCCGCACCCTGTCCCGTCCCGGCATCCAGGCGCGATTCATCGCGGCGCTCGATGCCGCGGGACCGGGCAGCTTCGCCGCGCTGCCGCGCCGGATGACGGTCTTCGGGATCACCTCCATGCCCCGACCGGTCCTGGAGGCGTTGCATGCCCTCTCGCGTCATACCCAGATCCTGCAGCTGATACAGAACCCCTCGGGGTATTTCTGGGCGGACCTGATCGATGATCGCGAACTGCTCAGGCTCGATCGGCAACGTCATCAACGCAGGACCGGGACGCCGGGCCACCCGCTCCTCGCCGCCTGGGGCAAGCAGGGCCGGGACTTCATCGGGTTGCTCGCCGAGCTGGACGAGCCCGATCACTACCGGGGCTGGTTCCAGTCCATTGATCTTTTCGAGCCGCCGATCGGCGAGGCCGCTGATATCGACTCGGCGCCCCTCCTCCGCCAGCTCCAGCAGGACATCTACGACCTGACCCCCCTGCCCGCATCGGGCCAGGAGCGCCCGCTGGGCGTCGATGACTCCCTGCGTTTCCATCGCGCCCACAGTCGCCAGCGTGAAGTGGAAGTCCTCCACGACCGCCTGCTGGATGCCTTCGAGCAGGCCGATCGGGAAGGCCGCCCGCTGCGGCCGCGGGACATCATTGTCATGGTTCCGGATGTCGATGCCTACGCCCCCGCCGTGGAGGCGGTATTCGGCACGGTGGACAGCAGCGACGAGCGCTATATCCCCTACACCATTGGCGACCGCCGGAGCCGCAGCGAGGCGCCGGTGGCCGCCGCGATCACCCGGCTCAGTGACCTGCCGAATGCGCGCCTGACCCTGGGCGACGTGCTCGATCTGCTCGAGGTGGCGCCGTTCCGACGACGCTTCGGGCTGGCGGAAGATGACGTGGCGCTGCTGCGGCAGTGGTGTCGGGAGGCCGGCATTCGCTGGGGGCTCGACGGCCGGCAGCGCCAGCGGCTCGACCTGCCCGGCGTATTCGAGCAGAACAGCTGGCGCTTCGGCCTGCGCCGCCTGCTGCTCGGTTATGCCGTGGGCAGCGGTGAGGCCTGGCAGGGCGTTGAGCCCTACCCCGAGGTAGGCAGTCTGGATGCCAGCCTGCTGGGGCCGCTGCGCGCCCTGCTGGACACCCTCGAGGCCCAGCTCGCCGCCTTCAGTGAGGCAGCCCGGCCCACCGACTGGGCCCAGCGCGTGGAGACATTGCTCGCCGACTGCTTCGCCCTGGAGGATACCGACGACCTGGCGCTGGAAGGGCGCATAACGGATGCACTGCAGAAATGGCTCTCGGCCTGCGAGGAGGCGGAGTTCGACGAGCCGGTCCCGCTCGCCGTGGCCCGCGACGCCTGGCTTGGCGCACTCGAGGATGAGGGCCCGACCCAGCGCTTCCTGGCCGGGCGGGTGAACATCTGCACCATGATGCCGATGCGCAGCATCCCGTTCCGCATGGTCTGCCTGCTCGGCATGAACGAGGGCGACTATCCAAGGACACGCCCGGCAGCGGATTTCGATCTGATGGCGGCGCCGGGACAATATCGTCCGGGGGATCGCTCGGGCCGCGAGGACGATCGCTATCTCTTTCTCGAGGCGCTGCTCGCTGCCCGCGAGCGTCTGCACCTGAGCTGGATCGGTCGCAACCCCCGCGATGACAGCGAGCTGCCGCCGTCGGTGCTGGTCAGCCAGCTGCGCGACCATCTGGATCGCGGCTGGCGGCTGACCGGGCACGAGGGCGATGATACGAAAGGACAGATGACGCCGAGTGCCGCACTGACCGTGGACCATCCCCTCCAGCCGTTCAGTGCCCGTTATACCGGCGAGGGTGAGCATTTCACCTACGCCCGGGAGTGGGAGGCGCCGGATATCAACAAAGCGGGCTCCGGCGTGGATGTCGTCGCTTCCGATACGCTCCCGCCACCCGCGCTCTCCGATCCACATCCGCTTAACCTGCGGGATTTGAAGCGTTTTCTCCGCGACCCGGCTGGCCACTTCCTGGCCGAAAGGCTCAAATTGCGCTTTGACGAAACCGCTGAGGTAACGCCGGAGACCGAGCCCTTCGAGCTCGACGGACTGGATGCGCATACGCTGGATGAGGCGCTGCTTGCCCCGCTTCGAGAAGACCCATTGCCGAATGACCCAGCGCTCGCCATTGACGCCGCCGGCGAGCGGCTGCTGCGCAGCGGCCGGCTGCCGGTGGGCGGGATGGGCCATCTGCTCCTTGACGAAGCCCGGGCCCGAGCGCATCAGGCAGCCAACCGATGGCAACACCGGATGGCCGAGGTCGGCCAGCATGAGCCGGCGGAAGAGCTCCAGCTGCGCCGGGCCGTGAGCGGGCAGGCCTTCCAGGTCGAGGACTGGGCGACCGGTCTCTACCGCATGACCGATGGTCGTCTGGCACGGCTTATCCTGAAGGCGGGCGATACCCGCAAAAAAGACGCGCCCCATTACCCGAGGCTCCTGCCAGAGTGGCTGGCCCATGTCTCACTGAACGCGGGCGGATTCGATTGCCAGACCATCATCGTGGGACACGACGGCGAGCATCACCTCCCGGTCCTCGACAACGAAGCCGCGATCGGACTGCTCGACGCCCTCCTCGCCGGCTGGCTCGCCGGGCTCGAGCAACCCCTGCCCCTGCCCCAGCGCACGGTCTTCGCGCAGCTTGCCCAGTCGCACAGAAAGCCGCTCTCGGCGGACGCCATCGCACCGTTCTACGAGGGCAACCGGCACCAGACCGGCGAGGTGGATTACGCGGGTAACGGCGCGTTACGGCGCTGTTTCCCCGACGCCGCCTCGCTGCTTGCGCCGCAACACGGCGATGAGACGCTGTTTGCCTACTGGGCCGCCCGGCTCTATCAGCCCCTTGTCGACCATCTCGGCCGGGAGGGCGGACAATGATGGACCCGATGCCCCTCGACCCCCTCACCACACCACTCGATGGCCGACATCTCATCGAGGCGAGTGCCGGTACCGGCAAGACGTTTACGCTGGCCGCGCTCTACCTGCGCCTGGTCCTCGGCCACGACCCGGCCAACCCGGACCGTGGCCCCATGCTGCCACCGCAGATCCTGGTGATGACCTTCACCCGGGATGCCACCAAGGAACTCCGCGACCGCATCCGTGATCGCCTGGCCCAGGCGGCGCGCTGCTTCGCGGGCGTCGAGCAGCCCGACCCGGCCGATGCCATCCTGACCGGGCTGCTGGCCGCCTACCCGGATCGGCCGGACCGTGAACGCCATGCCGATCACCTGCGCGCCGCGGCCGACTGGATGGACGAAGCCGCCATCTACACCATTCACAGCTTCTGTCAGCGGATGCTGCGGGAACACGCCTTTGACGCCGGCAACGCCTTCGATCTGGCGCTCTCCCCCGACGAGTCGCTGATACAGCGCGAGGCGATCGAGGATTACTGGCGTGTCCATGTCTACCCGCTGGACGGCGATGCGCTGGCGGCCCTGGGCATGGTGTTGTCCGGTGGTCGCAACACGCCGGTGCGCTCGCCGCGGGCGTTCGCCGGCAAACTCCGACCGCTCCTCGGCCGCAGCGACATCCGGGCCGATGGGTCAGGGCCTGCGCCCATGGCGACGATCCAGATCATGGCAAGTCACCGGCGAGCCGCCGTCGATCGCCTGCGCCGCGCCCTCGGCCCGACGGGTGAAGGGTTGGACGGCCTCAGCGAGGCCCTTGAGTCGGCATGGGAGAACAAGATCCTCTCCAGGGGCAATAGCCCGACACCCGCGAGCTGGCGCAATCGCCTCGAGCCGGCGCTCCGGGAGTGGATCAATGGCCCCGGCACATCACTGCCGGATATGGATCTGTCCAGGATCGGGACGGCGGCGTTCACCAAGGCCTGCCGGAAAGGTCAGACACTCCCCGAGGCGCTGACGGGCAACCCGGTGGTCGAGGCGGTTGATGCCCTCCAGACGCTGGACGATGAACTGAAAGGCATGGCGGGGGCCCTCTATGCCCATGCCGCGCAGTGGGTGGACCAACGCGTGGAGGAAACCCGCCGGCAGCGGGGCATCATCGGTTTCAACGATATGCTCACCCGCCTGCGCGATGCCCTGGCGGCATCCGTGGGCGGCGCGCGACTGGCCCGCGTCATCCGGGAACAGTTCCCGGTCGCCCTGGTGGACGAATTCCAGGACACCGACCGGGTCCAGTACGCGATCCTCGATGCCGTCTACCGCGACGATCCCGACAGCGAATCCACCAACACCGCCACCAGCCTGTTCCTGATCGGTGATCCGAAGCAGGCTATCTATGGCTTCCGCGGGGCCGATCTCGCCACCTACCTGGCGGCGGCGGCGGACGTGCCAGAGGCGCAACGCCATACACTCGCCCGTAACTTCCGCTCGAGCGCCGACATGGTCGAAGGAGTCAATGCGCTGTTCCAAGGCTCGCCGCTGGCCCCGGGCCAGTTCCTGGAGAAAGGCGTCGACTTCCACCCCGTGGCGCCCAATGGTCGCCCCGATCGCCTCGAGATCGATGGCCAGAACCCACCGGCCCTGACACTCTGGCAGCTGGAAGCCCATGATGAGGACGGCAGGCCCGGGAACATCCCCATCCCGCAGTATCGTCGACAGATGGCCGAGGTGGGCGCCGACAGGATTCATGCGCTACTCGAGAAGGGCCGGCGGGGGGACGCCGGGTTCCGCGCCCACGGGCCACTCCGGCCGGTCCGCCCGGCCGATATCGCAGTCCTGGTCCGGACCGGACAGGAGGCCGAGCTCATCCGTGCAGCCCTGAATCGGCGCGGCCTGGCCTCGGTCTATCTCTCCGACCGTGACAATGTCCTCCAGACCCCGGAAGCCCGCGATGTGCTGCGCTGGCTTCAGGCCATGGCCGAGCCGGAGTCGGAACGCCAGGTGCGCACCGCGCTCGGCACGGCGAGCCTGGCATGGGACTGGGCAACACTGGATGCACTGTTCAGCAGCGATGCCCGCTGGGAAGCGGCCCTCGAGCAGTTCCATGGCTATGCGGAGCGCTGGCAGCGGCGGGGCATCCTTCCGGCGCTGCGCCAACTGATCCATGACCATGCCGTGGCACCGCGTCTGCTCGCCCGTCCCGGTGGCGAGCGTCAGCTCAGCAACCTCCTGCAGATCAGCGAGTTGCTGCAGGATGCCGCCGCGGCCCTGGATGGACCGGCGAGCCTCATCCGCTGGCTCGAAGACGCCATCAACGACGTCGGCGATGCCCCCTCCGATGAGCAGATCCTGCGCCTGGAGAGTGATGCCGCCCTCATCAAAGTCATCACGCTGCACAAGTCGAAGGGTCTGGAGTACCCGCTGGTTTTCATGCCGTTTGTCTGCGCCTATCGGACGCAGATGGAAGGCGCACCGTGGCTGAAGCATAACGGCGAGGCGGTCACGGTCAGCTTCGAGCCAACGGATGAGGAAAAGGAGGCGGCCGAGCACAGTCGGCTCGCCGAGGATATGCGGCTGCTCTATGTGGGCATTACCCGCGCCATCCATGCCTGCTGGCTGGGCATGGCTCCCGTGTGCAAGCAAGCGGGATCCGACACCCGAAAAGTCGAATTGCACGGCTCGGCCATCGGCCGGCTGATCGGATGCCCCGACAACGACGGCCCGGAAGCGGTGGGGGATTGGCTGAAAACGGTCACGGACCGCCATGCCACCATGGCCATCGAGATGGTCACGCCACCCGCCCCCATGAACGGCGATGCCCCCGTGACCCAGGTCACCCCGGCGATGGCCTCGGCCCGGCGCTACAATGGCAAATCGCCCGCTTCCGGGCACTGGTGGATCGCCAGTTACAGCGCCCTGGTCGCCGAGGGGCCGAAGGGCTGGACGCCCGGTAGCGCGGAGGAGGCCGTACTGGAAGAGGCGGTCGCCGACGAATACCGCCCGATGAGTCCGCCGAAACCACCCGGGGCCAGCGAGCCGGACCCGGAAAGCCTTCATGCCATCCCGTCCGGCCCGGCCACCGGCACGCTGGTGCATAAACTCCTCGAGTCGCTGGCGGCAAGGCAATTCCCAGGCGAGGATGAACCGCCGTTCCGGCAGGTGCTCCAGCGCAGCCTCAACACGGGGCGCTGGCAGGCGTGGCGCCCGGTCATCCAGCGATGGCTTGGCGAGGTCACCGGAACGCCGGTGCCGCTACCGGATAGTCCAGCGCTCTGCCTGGCCGATCTGGGACCGGGTGATTTCATTGCCGAACTGGAGTTTCTGATCTCCGTCGGCAACGTGCAGGCCCACGGTATCGATACCGTCATCCGCCGCCACACCCTCGATGGCGCCGGCCGACCCGCGCTCGGCGAGAATGACCTCAATGGCATGATCAAGGGATATATCGATCTGGTGTTCGTGCATGACGGGCGGTACTGGGTGATGGACTACAAGTCGAACAACCTTGGCCCTGGCGACGCGCATTACGCACCCGAGTCTCTGCGCGCCGCCGTCGTGGCCAAGCGCTACGACGCCCAGTACGCCCTCTACCTGCTCGCCCTGCATCGTCTGCTGCGCACCCGCCTGGGGGATGCGTACGACTATGACCGGCACGTCGGCGGTGCGGCCTGCTGGTTCCTGCGCGGCATCGATCACCCGGGCCGCGGGCTGCACACGGAGCGACCGGAACGCGCGATGGTCGAGGAACTCGACGCCCTGTTCCGCCACGAGGTACCCCATGATCAGTGAGGCCCTGCCCCGCAGCGGGCAACTTCCCGGCCGGCTCCACCACTGGGTGGCCGGGGGCTGGCTTCGCGGCACCGATGTCGCCTTCGCCGCGCTCCTGGCCGAGGACGGTGGCGAGCGCAACGAAACCACACTCAGTCTGGCGGCACTGGCCAGTTATCAGGTGGGTGAGGGACACACCCGGCTGGATCTGGAGATGGCCCTTTCCGAGCCCGAGCGCCTCTGGCCGGAGCCGCCTGAGGGCGCGGGTGAGGCCGACGGCCCGGCATGCTGGCTGGGCCAGGTGGCTCTGACGGACGCCGTGCAGGCATTGACCGGCTCGGCCGTGGTCGATATGCCCGACCCCGCATCGCCGGCGGACATCGGCACAGCGCCGATGGTACTGGATGGCCATCATCTCTACCTGCGCCGCTACTGGGCCAACGAGCAGCTCATCCGGGAGGCGCTGGATGCCCGCCTCCACGCCCCGAAACACACGCTGCCCGGGCTTCGCAGTCGACTGGACACACTCTTCCCGCCGCAGGACACGGAACCTGACTGGCAGCGGGTGGCCTGTGCGCTGGCCAGCCGCTCGCGATTCACGCTCATCACGGGCGGGCCGGGCACCGGCAAGACACGGACCGTCCTGCGCCTGCTGGGTCTGCTGCAGTCGCAGCGCATGGATACCGATGCGGACCGCCCACTGCGCATCCGCCTTGCCGCGCCCACGGGCAAGGCCGCGGCGCGACTCGGCGAGTCCATCAGCGGCGAGATCGAGGCGCTGCCCCTGCCCGAACCCATTCGTACCGCCATTCCCCGCGAGGTCAGCACCCTGCACCGGCTGCTTGGTCCGCGCCCCGGCAGCCGGCTGTTCCGACACGACCGCCACAACCCCCTGCATGCCGATCTGGTGGTGGTGGACGAGGCGTCGATGATCGATCAGGAGCTCACCGCCCGGCTGCTCGATGCCCTGCGCCCGGAGACCACTCTGGTGCTGCTGGGTGACAAGGACCAGCTGGCATCGGTAGAGGCCGGCGCGGTGCTCGGTGAACTCTGCGAGGGCGCCGATGCGGGCCACTACACCGCCGACACAGTCGCCTGGGTCGCCGATGCCAGTGGTGATGACATCAGCCCCTGGCAGGCGGAAGGCACGGCCCTGCAGCAGCATATCGTCAAGCTTCGCGAGAGCCGGCGCTTCAGCGCCGAGAGCGGCATCGGCGCATTCGCCGAGTCCGTGCGCCAGGGCGATTATCGGCAGGCCGCCGCCCTGCTTGATGGCGATGATGGTGATATCCGCCGCATGCCATTGCGGGGCCCTACCGACGCCCGGATCGACGCGGCAGCCGCCGAGGGCTATCACCATTACCTGGATACATTGCACGGCAGCCGACCGGCCGCGGATGACTGGGCGGCGACCAGCGCCTGGGCCCGGGAGGTGCTTCAGGCGTTTGCGGCCTTCCAGGTGCTCGCCGTCGTCCGCCACGGGCGGCTCGGTGTGAGCGGCCTGAATGAACGCATTGCCCGGCGGCTCAGGACCGATGGCCGAATAGCGCGGGAATCGGGATGGTTCGAGGGCCGCCCGGTGATGGTGATGCGCAATGACTACGAGCTGGGCCTCATGAACGGTGACGTGGGCATCTGCCTGGAGACCCGGTTACCCGGTGAGGACGAACCACGTCTGCGTGTCGCCTTCGAGCGCCCGGATCAGGGTATCCGGCTCTTTCTCCCCAGCCGGCTGGAGGCCGTGGAGACGGTGTTCGCCATGACCGTTCACAAGTCCCAGGGGTCGGAATTCCGGGACGTACTGGTCGTCCTGCCCCGACCCGATATCCGGCTGGCCGGCCGTGAACTGCTCTACACGGCGGTTACCCGCGCCCGCCGGCATTCGGTGATCGCACACCCGGGGCCATCATGAGGCGCGGGGTCCGCGATACTGGCCCAACGCGCGCCCGAGTCGGTCGGCGATGTCATCGCGGAGCGCCGCCGGCGCGATCACCTCCACCTGATCACCGAGTCCCAGCAGCCACCAACGAACCTGGGCGGTATCCGCCACGGTGGCCTGCAGCCGCATCCGTCCGTCAGCCGCCTCGATCATCCGCTGATCATCGCTGAGGGGCGTCTCCCCGAGGTGAACCGCCGTCGCGGGATCAAGCAGGAGTTCAAGGTGCAGCGGCTGCCAACCCATCCGGAAATCCAGGCCGCCGTCCTCGACATAGCGCTGCAGGTCAAAGTCCACCGGGCGTTCCGCCGGTGCGGCGAGCAGCTTCGCCGACCGCATCCGATGTAGCGCCATCTGTACCACCCCCTCCCGGCCATCACGCATGCAGATGAGGTAAACCACGCCATCGCGGAAGACAATGCCGAGCGGATGAATGACGTAATCCTGGACGCTGTCATCGTAGCGACGGTGATACCGGGCGCGGAACTGTCGATCGTTGAAGAGCGCGTCGTAGACTGTCTCGAGGATGATCGGGTCAATGGCCGGCGCGAGCAGTGTCTGGCCGCGGGTGACGGTGTGGATTTTCTCCGGCCAGGCACTGACCGGGCTCTCCATGTCGGCGAGGACCGCCCCGGCGCGCTGGAAATAGGGCGCGAGGGCATTCAGGGTCGCCGGCGCCATGAGCTGCCCGGAGAAATGCTCCGCAAGCTTGAACGCAAGCGCGGTCTGCGGCTCCATCCCGGGGATATCCAGCTGCGCCGCCCGCCGGTCCCATGACCAGCCGTGGGGTCGGCTGCGATCGTCGAGCAGCAGGCCGAAAAGCGCACCGGAGAGGCGCAGCAGGTCACGCTGGATGGTGCGTTCGGTGACTCCATAGCCCTGTTCGAGAAGCTGCGCCCGCAACGCCCGAACCGTGATCTTGCGCGGGTGGCGGGGGATCTGTCGCAGCATCACCCACTGGCGCAGCAATGTATCCGTCATGGCTTTCCTGTCCCTGAATGCCTGTCTTGACCGGCAGGGCGCAGCGTCACACAATCGGGAATCATTCTCAACCAGGAGCGCGAATGGCCTCGGCATCGAACCCCTGCACCGGTGTCTGCAAGTTCCAGCAGCAGGTCTGCCTCTCCTGCGGCCGGCTGCGTACCGAGAAGAAGCGCTGGAAGAAGATGAAAAAGGCCGAGCGTCGCGAGGTGGTCAGCCAGTCCGCCGTGCGCCTGGCCGCCCTGGGCGATCAGGCGATTCCCAGCAAGAAGGCGCGTCGCAAGGCAAAAAAACAGGCCGCCTCGGTGCCAACGCACCCGCCGGCGACGCCGGTGCGCGTCAAACCCGAATCCCTTGATCTGGGTGAACCCATCCTCGCCCGGGACGCGCCACTACCCATTGTCGATGCCGATGCGGCCAGGGACGCGAGAAAGGCCTGGAAAAAGGCCCGCAAGCTGGCCAGAAAGGCAAAGAAGGCCGCGCGTCGGGCCCGCGAGGCCGAGGCCCGCGCCCGTGGGCTGCCGCCGGAGGAGCATGCCCGGGCGCTCAATCCATCACGACAGCCTGCCGCCGGCGGCATCCACTAGCCCGCGGCTGCCTCAGCGGCTCTGCTCGCCACACACGGCCCGACGTGCAGCCGATTGTCCGATACCCCGGCCGGAGGGAAGGATCGCATCGGGATCGGCGATGAACCGGCGAATGTCGCCAAGCACGTCGGCCGATCCGCTGTAACGCGTGAGCATGTGATAGCCATTCGGGTAGAACGCGGCACGCCAGGGCGCGCCGCCGGGCAGCGCCGTGAACATGGCGCAGGCCGCCTCCGGGGGAATCACCTCGTCCAGACCGCCGTACTGGATCAACGTGGGCGGGCCGTCGAAACGCGGCAGCGCCCGTAGCGCCTGGTCCATGAGATTGGCGACACCGGCCATGGCGTCAACGCTGGGCGCCCGGATCCAGAGCGGGTCATCGCGCAGCGCCTGCATCACCGCCGCATCGTCCGTTGGCTCTATGTCCAGTGTCTCGCTACTGAGGGTGAGATCGGGGGCGACCTGCTGGCCCGCCCACAGGGCGAAGCGCTGATACCAGGGCATAACACCCCGGCCCCAGAATGCCGGCGCGACCAGAACGGCGCTGTCCACAGCGGGCGCCGGCGAGCGATCCATGAGCAGGCTGGCCACCGCACCGCCCATGCTCAGGCCGATGAGATGAATGGGTGTATCCGGGTATCGGTGGCGCAGCTGGGTCAAAGCCCAGCGCGCGTCGGAGACGAGCTGCCCGGCACCCGGCCATGCGCCGCGCTGCTCGGACCCGCCAAAACCCCGCTGGTCATAGGCATAGACCGCGATATCCGCTGCGCTCAGGGCCCGCGCCACGGCGATGAACCCGCCCGCATGATCGTTGAAGCCATGCAGCCCGAGGATGACCGCCGAGGGTGAGTCGCCGGCCTCCGGTGCCGGGCCCCAGCGCCGGAGCGGTAGCGTCGTCCCATCGGGCATCACCAGGCGATGAGGCGTCGGCCCATGGACGGTTGATTGATCCGCTGCCGGCATCGCCGGGTCGGTCAAAGCATCCGGGTCGAGATGCAGACCGCGTCCCGGTGGCGTGCTCTCCACGGCCATGGCGGCCGTCGCGATCACCGCCATGAGCCCCCCGATCATCCGCAATGCCCGGCAGCCATGCGTCAGGAGGCGGGACTGGCGACCAGGCTGTCCGCGCGCGATGCCTGAACGACACCAGCGATCTGCTCGGCGGTCACCGCGGAGAGGGTCCAGCCCAGATGGCCATGGCCGGTGTTGTAGAACACACCGGGATGCCGGCCTTCACCGACCCGCGGCATCATGTTCGGCATCATCGGCCGCAGACCCGCCCAGGGGATGGCCTGACGGGTGCTGACATCGGGGAAGCACTGCTTGACCCAGTCCAGCAGGGGACGGATGCGGTCGTCGCGGATGTCCCGGTTATAGCCGTTGAACTCGGCGGTGCCGGCCACCCGGAACCGGTCCTCGCCGAGCCGACTCGAGACCAGCTTGGTCTCGTCATCGAGCAGGCTCATCCAGGGAGCGGCATCCCGGGAGGCCTCGTCCTCGAGCTCGACGGTGATGGAGTAGCCCTTGACGGGATAGACGTTGAGGCGGTCTCCGAACCGCGCCGCCAGACCACGGCTGCCGACGCCGGCACAGACCACGACGCCATCGAACGATTCGCGCCCCTCGGCGGTTTCCACCCATGCACCCGCATCCGCGGTACCGACATCGCGAATCGGGCAGTCGTAACGCATGCGGGCACCCCGCCGCTCGACGGCCTGCGCAAGCCCATGGGTGAACTTGTGGATGTCGCCGGTGCTGTCGCTCTCGGTATAGAAACCGCCGTAGTAGTCGCCCCGCAGGTTGGGCTCAATCGCCCGCATTTCCTCCGGCGAGACGGCACGGCGCTCCAGCCCGCCCCTCGCCAGCAGGCGGGTGACCTCCGCGGCGTGATCGAAGCCGGCCCGGTCGCGATAGATGTGCAGGATGCCGCGCTGCTCGAGGTCGAACTCGATGCCCTCCTGGCGCCCCCAGTCAAAGAGGTAATCCCGCGCGGCGATGGCCAGGCGGGCGGTCTCGGCGGTGTTATCCGCGTAGTGCCTTGTGGCGGCGACGAACTCGGCAAACCAGGAGAGCTTGTGCCAGGAAGGCTTCGGGTTGACCAGCAGCGGGGCGTCGGCCCGCAGCATCCAGCGCAGGCCCTTCATGATGGTGGGCCAGTGGTTCCACACCTCGGCGTTGGACGCCGAGAGCTGACCCCCGTTGGCAAAGGAGGTTTCCATTGCCGCGTAGCGGTTGCGCTCGAAGACCGTGACCTCGAAGCCGCGGTTGATGAGTGCGTAGGCCGTCGTGATGCCCGTGATTCCGCCGCCGATGACTGCAATAGGGTTCATCGTCGATCTCCCAGTCCGGTAATGTGCACCCGTCGCCCTGCGGCGACCCGTGCCCCTTCCGTCCTGGTGCCTGAGAGATTCACGGCGCGATGGGTACCGCGACCGCTTGCTCCTTCGGCGAGCCGGGGATTGTGACCGGCTGCTTTTCGGAATGTTCAACACGCAGGCGGTCCGGTTGCCTGAGAGATTCCGGGGCGGTTGCTCCTTCGGCGCCGGCATCGAATGCCGGACTCTCCCGCCTGCGCTGGATTTCGAGTTTCCGGGATTCTTTTTCCCATTTCAACAAAACGGGCGTTGCTTGGTGACCGGATTGCCATGAGGCGTATACTCGTTGCCATGGGAAAGTTCAGCAGCACCAATGTCTTCGGAGAGGAACTGCAGTCCTGCGGTAAGGACCCGGTCACGGGTTTTTTCCGCGATGGCTGCTGCAATACCGGTCATGAGGATGGTGGCATGCACACCGTGTGCGCGATTGTCACCGAAGGCTTCCTCTCCTTTTCCCGCAGCCGCGGCAACGACCTCACCGCCCCCGTGCCATTCGCCGATTTCCCGGGTCTCAAGCCCGGCGATCGCTGGTGCCTGTGTGCCGGCCGCTGGCTGGAGGCCTATCGGGCCGGCGTGGCCCCGCCCGTGGACCTGGCGGCAACCCATGAAGAGACGCTCGCCGTGATTGATCTCGCGACACTGCAGCGTTTCGACCGAAACGCGCCGGACGGCGGCTAGATGCACCTCAGTAGTCCGGAATTCTCCGACGGCGGCGAGCTGCCCTGGAGCATGTCCGCGGCCAACGAGAATCGCATGCCGCCGCTGGAGATCCATGACGTCCCCGGCACGGCGGCGAGCCTCGCCCTGCTGCTGGAGGACCTGGATTCGCCGGTCGGCGAACTCACGCACTGGCTCGCCTGGAACCTGCCACCCGCGACGGCCTGCATCAGTGCAGTGGATCTGCCGGACGAGGCGATCGTGGGCATGAACGGCTTCGGCAAGACCGGCTACAAGGGCCCGATCCCGCCGGAGGGCAGACATGTCTATCGCTTCACGCTGCTGGCGCTCGACCGGATTCTGGCGCTGACCGCGGGCGCGACGCGGCGCCAGTTCGATACGGCGATCCGGGGTCATGTCCTGGCAACGGCGACGCTGGAGGGCGGTATCTCCCGAACACGGGAGGGGGGCTAGGCCATGACCCGGCCATATCGCGCGGATGCCTTCTTTGCCACGGTCAACCCGACCGTATTCACGGCCTCGGCGCTGATCATCGGCGGTTTCGTCGCCTTCGGCGTGCTGCTACCGGATACCGCCAGTCTGGCCTTCTCGCGTCTGAACGCGTTCATCACCGAATACCTGGGCTGGAGCTATCTGCTGGCGGTCACTTTCTTTGTCGGCTTTCTGCTCTGGCTCGGTTTCAGCCGCTACGGGAGCATCAGGCTTGGCCAGCCCAACGACCGCCCGCAGTTCCGCTTCACCGCCTGGTTCGCCATGCTCTTCAGCGCCGGCATGGGGATCGGGCTGGTGTTCTGGAGCATCGCCGAGCCGATCCTGCACTACCAGAACCCGCCGAGCGGTGCCGGCGGGACGCCAGCGGCGGCGCGGCAGGCGATGATCTACACCTTCTATCACTGGGGGCTGCACGCCTGGGCGGTCTACGTGGTCCTGGGACTCTCGGTAGCCTACTTCAGCTTCCGCCACCGCCTGCCGTTGACCATCCGATCGATCTTCTACCCGCTGCTCGGCGACCGCATCTACGGCCCCATCGGGCACGTCATCGATATCCTCGCCGTCTTCGGTACGCTCTTCGGCCTCGCCACCTCGCTCGGATTCGGCGCGATGCAGCTCAATACCGGCCTCAACATCCTGATAGGCATGCCGGTCGCACCGATCTGGCAGGTGGCCATCATCGCCACGATTACCGGGTTTGCGGTCATCTCCGTGATCTCGGGGCTGGACCGGGGGCTGAAATGGCTGAGCATGTTCAACCTGATCCTGGCGCTGGTGTTCATGGCGTTCATCTTCCTTGCCGGCCCCACGCTTTTTCTCATCCGCTTTCTGCTCGACTCCACCGGGGGCTACCTGCAGCAGATCGTGGGGATGAGTCTCCACACCGGAGCCATCAACGGCAGTGAATGGCAGAAAGACTGGACGATGTTCTACTGGGGCTGGTGGATTGCCTGGTCACCGTTCGTCGGCATCTTCATCGCGCGTATCTCCCGCGGCCGCACGATCCGCGAGTTCATCGTCGGCGTGCTTGCCCTGCCAACGCTGTTCGTGTTCGTGTGGCTGACGATCTTCGGCGGAACGGCGCTGCACATGGAGGTGTTGGGCACCACCGAGGGGCTCGCGGCCGCGGTGAACGAGGACACCACCGTGGCGCTCTACCGCACGCTCGCCGAACTTCCCTGGACGACCCTCTCATCGGCCCTCGCGACACTGCTGATCGCAACCTACTTCGTCACCTCCTCCGACTCCGGAACGTTCGTGGTCGATTCATTGATCTCCCGGGGTGCCAAACACTCGCCCCGCCGCCAGCGGGTGATCTGGGGCATCACCGAAGGCGCCGTGGCCGCCACGCTGCTGCTGGTGGGCGGCCAGGAGGCACTGCAGAGCCTGCAGACCGGCGCCCTGACCGCGGGGTTCCCGGTGGCGATCATCCTGGTGATCTGCTGCGTCAGCCTGTTACGCGCACTCCGCCGCGAGTACCGTGTACCCGGCGTCACACCCTCACTGCAGTAACGGACCAACATGACGGAAACCCAACTGGCCATTATCGGCGCTGGCCTGGCCGGCCTGACCGCGGCACGCGTTGCCCATGAAACCGGTATCCCGTCGCGGCTCCTTGAGGCCAGCGATCGCATTGGCGGGCGGATCGACAGTCTCCGCTCAGCCGGCGGCGGAATCGTCGGCGATCTGGGGCCCACCTGGATCTGGCCGCCATTCCAGCCCGGCGTGCCGCGCTGGCTGGAGAAGCTGGGCCTCGATACATTCGAGCAGTACGACCATGGCGAGGCGGTATTGGATGGCTTTGCCGACGGGCCTGTCCGCCAGCCACTGCCCGGACAGCACGGTATGGCCCGTATCGCCCCCGGACCCGGCGCCCTGGTTGATGCCATGGCCGCTGCGCTGCCCGACGACACCATACAGACCGGCTGCGCCGTGAGCGCCATCCACCGTCACGAAGACGGGCGGCTGCAGATCGAGGCGCCCGGTCAACCGCCACTGCTCGCGGAGCGGGTCCTGATCGCCGCCCCCCTGCGCATCGTGGCGGAACGAATCCAGCTGCCGCCGGAGGTCAGCCCCCAGCTCCAGGACACGCTTGGGGCGATGCCGACCTGGATGGCCGCACAAGCCAAGGCGGTCATCCGCTACCCCCGCCCGTTCTGGCGGGAGTCCGGGCTCTCGGGCCGTATCGCCAGTCGTCTCGGCCCGCTGTTCGAGGCTCATGACCACACCGCCCCCGAGGGCGGGGCGGCCTTGTTCGGCTTCGTGGCGACGCCGCCGGAACACCGTGATCGCGCGCCACTCCGCGAGGCCATCATCGCGCAGCTCACCCGCTGCCTCGGTCCCGATGCCGCGCTGCCAAGCGAGGTGGTCATCCATGACTGGGCGGAGGAAACATGGATCTGCGCCGACGCCGATCGTCATGGGCCACCGGAACACCCGCGGGTCGGGCCCGACGCGTTGCGCGCGGGGCATCTCGACGGGCGCCTGTGGTTCTGTGCCGCCGAGACCGCCGAGCAGAGCCCAGGGCTGATCGAGGGCGCCCTGCTGGCCGGCGAAGCCGCGGCACGCGCGGCCGTCCAGCGCCTGCAAGGGGCGGCCTGAGCGTTGGCACCGCCGGCCTTCCAGCGCTACATCGGCATCGACTACTCCGGTGCCGCGACGCCGGAGAAGGGCCTGACCGGGCTGCGGGTCTACAGCGCCGACGGTGGCGAACCGCCGCGGGAACGACGGCCAACCGCCGACGGCCGCCGCCACTGGAGCCGTCGGTCGCTGGCGGAATGGCTCCTCGACATGCTGGACGATGAAGTGCCGGTCCTGGTCGGTATCGACCACGGTTTCGCCTTCCCCATCGCCTGGCATGCCGAACATGCAGTGGCCGGCGGATGGGATGGTTTCCTGGCGGATTTCCGCACCCACCACCCCACCGACAGGCCTGGCGTGACCGTACAGCAGGTGCGCGACGGCATCATCGGGAACGGACCGACCCGATCCGGGGACGCCCGGTGGCGCCGTCATGCGGAGAGGCGCGTCGGTGCCAAGTCAGTCTTCCATTTCGACGTGCCGGGCTCCGTGGCCAAATCCACCCATGCCGGACTGCCCTGGCTGTGGCAGCTACGACAGCGGCGTGGGGACGGCCTGCATGCCTGGCCCTTTGATGGCTGGCAGGTCCCGCCGGGGCGCTCCGCCCTGGCCGAGATCTATCCCTCGATCTGGTCGGCCGATTATCCCCGCGAGGGACGGACACCGGATCAGCATGATGCCTGGGTTGTGGCCCGGACACTGCAGCGCAGCGACCGCGAAGGCTGGCTCCAGCCGCTGCTGGAGCCAGCGCTCGACGCCGAGAGCCGGGCCGCTGCCCCCCGGGAGGGCTGGATACTCGGCGTTAACTAGTATCCCTTAGCGTTTGAGATAGCTCGCGATTTCATCAAGGACCGCCGGGTCATCGATGGTGGCCGGCATATTCCACTCCTCGCCGTTGGCGATACTGCGCATGGTGCCGCGCAGGGTCTTGCCCGAGCGTGTCTTGGGCAGGCGCTTGACCACCACGCACTGACGGAACGCGGCGACGGGTCCCACCTCCTCGCGGACGCGCTGGACAAGCTCCGCCACCAGCGCCCTGTCGTCACCATCGAATGCGCTGCCCGGAACCACCAGCCCCATCGGCAGCTGTCCCTTGGTAGCGTCCTTGACCCCGAATACCGCGGCCTCCACTACCGCCGGATGGTCGCTCAGCACCTCCTCGAGACGTCCGGTGGACAGGCGATGACCGGCAACGTTAATCACGTCGTCGATCCGGCTCATGATATGGACATAGCCGTCCTCATCGATCACGCCGGAGTCGCCGGTGAGATAGTGACCGGGGTAGCGCGTCAGGTATCCGTCGCGGTGGCGTTCGCGATTGCCCCAGAGCGTGAGCATGGTCCCAGGCGGCATCGGCAGACGGATGACGATGTTGCCGAGTTCGCCGCGCGGCATCTCCTCGCCCTCTTCGTCAAGCACGCGCACGTCGTAGCCGGGCATGGGTCGGCCGGCGGCGCCGATTTTCACGGGCATCTCCTCGAGACCATAGGGGTAGCCCGCAATCGCCCAACCGGTCTCCGTCTGCCACCAATGGTCGAGGATCGGGACACCCAGATGGCCATCCGCCCAACGGACACTGTCGGGGTCGGATCGCTCACCCGCCAGGAAGAAGGCGCGAAGCTTGCTCAGGTCATGGCGATGGATGAACTCGCCCTCCGGGTCCTCCTTCTTGATGGCCCGCAGTGCCGTCGGCGCCGTGAACAGCGCCCGCGCCCCGTAGGTCTCGCAGATCCGCCAGAAAGCGCCGGCATCCGGTGTACCGATGGGCTTACCCTCGTAGATGATAGTCGTGGAGCCATTGAGCAACGGGCCGTAGACAATGTAGGAGTGCCCCACGACCCAGCCGACATCCGAAGCGGTGAACATGACCTCGCCGGGTGCGACGCCGTAGATGTTGCGCATGGTCCAGAGCAGCGCCACGGCATGTCCTCCATGGTCGCGGACGATGCCCTTGGGCCGTCCGGTAGTCCCGGAGGTATAGAGGATGTAGAGCGGGTGGTTGGCATCCACCGGCACGCATGCCGCCGGTGCCGCCTCGGCCATGGCCGCCTCCCAGTCGAGATCCCGGTCCGCATCGAGCGCGCAGCGATGGACTTCGCGCTGCAGGATCAGGCACCGCTCGACGGCATGATCCGCACGCGCCAGTGCCTCATCGAGCAGGGACTTGTAGTCCACCACGCCGCTCGGCTCGATGCCGCAGGATGCCGAGAGGATGACCCGCGGTTCCGCATCGTCGATGCGCTTGGCGAGCTCCGGCCCGGCAAAACCGCCAAAAACCACGGAGTGGATGGCACCAATCCGTGCGCAGGCCAGCATGGCCATGGCGGCCTCGGGCACCATCGGCATATAGACGATCACGCGATCGCCGGTCTCCACGCCCAGATCCCTCAGCACGCCGGCCAGCCGGGACACCTGATCCTGGAGTTCGGCGTAGCTGTAGCGGCGGGTCTGTCCGGTGGCCGGGCTATCCCAGATCAGCGCGTCCTGATCGCCGCGACCGGCATCGACATGCCGGTCCACCGCGTTGTGGCAGGTATTGAGGCGGCCGCCCGAGAACCAGCGATAGAAAGGGGCGTCGCTGTCGTCGAGGACCCGGTCCCAGGACCGGTCCCAGTCCACCGCGCCGGCCTGTTCGGCCCAGAAGCCCTCGGGGTTGTTCAGCGACTCGTGGTATAGCGATTTGTAGTCTTGACTCATTGCGGCCACTCTCCTCCATTTGCAGCCGCGCCCTTTCAGCGTGCGGCCTTTCTTTCCTGTTTACTGCGCCAGAGCCAGAGGCCCTCGGACGTCAGCCAGATATCGAGCCCGAAATCCCGCTCGAGCTGTTCCCGCGTGGCATCCGCTGGCAGCCAACGGCACCAGCCATCCAGCAGGCGCTGATTGAGATCCGCCGCCGACGCAGCCTGCCAGGTCCATTCGATGGCAGCATCCAGCATCTCCTCGAGCACCGATGCCGCCGCGTCAACCGCGTCGATGGTGGGGAAATGCGCCGGGGCAACCCTGCGCGGCGCCAGCGCGACGATCCTTGCCAGCGTGGCGCGATAGGCCTCCGGATTGAACTGCGGCGGCGGCACCACCGGGACCAGGAACAGGCCGCGCGCCTGGATATAGCCCGGGTAGCTCGCGCCAAAGGCATCACCGGCAATCAGCACCGAGGCGTCAACATCATGGAGACTCAGGTGGTGCCAGGCGTGCCCGGGGGTATGCAACACCTCAAGCGGACGCTGGCCGACGAAAACCGTTTCGCCGTCATCCAGCGTCACCATGCGCTCGCGGGCAACCGGGGTGAGGGGTGCATACTCGCGATCGAAGAATTCATCGCCGTAGAGCGCCCGGACGCCCGCCTCGAGTCGGCCTGGATCGGCCATATGCTCCGCGCCCGAGGGGTGGATACCGAGCCGCGCGTTCGGCAGGCCCTGCATCAGACCACCGGCGCCACCGGCATGATCAAGGTGGACATGGGTGGGGATGACCCAGTCGACGGCGTCACGCGGAATACCCTGTCCGGCGAGCGCATCGAGGATGCCCGGTACGCTGGCCCCGACACCGGTATCGATGATGGCGGCACGACCGCCGTTGGAAAGCAGATAACAGGCCGTATGACCGGAACGCAGGTAACCCGTGTCGCACCGCATCAGTCCCGGCGCGATCTCGGCGAGAGGCTCCGCGTTCGAACGGTCGCTCACTGCTCTCCTCCTCTCTGCTCGGCCCCGCCCCGCGGGCACCGGGTCGGACTATGCGCGTCTTCCGGCGTAGCGCGTCAGTCCCCAGACCAGGAGTCCCGCACCAACGACTTTCATGGCCGCACCGGGGAGGAACGGCAGCAGTCCGACGGTGACGGCCTGGGACAGACCGCCCAGCCAGACGGCCAGCCAGGTCACGCCGAGGACGTAAACCGCCAGGTTACCCGCCACCGCGGCCGCGACCGCCCGGACCGGGCTGGCGCCCCAGCCACGGCGTACCAGCTCACCGGCAACCCATGCCGCCGGGACCATGCCCAGCAGGTAACCGCCGGTGGGCCCGGCGAGATAGGCCGGACCGCCGCCGGCCACGAATACCGGCAGGCCGACAAGACCCTGGCCAAGATAGGCCAGCACCGTCGCGGCGCCGAGGGCAGGCCCGTAGACCATGCCCAGCGCCAGGACAACGAAGGTCTGCATGCTGAAGGGAACCGGCCAGAAGGGAATCTGGACCCGCGCGGAGAGCGCCAGCAACAGCGTGCCGGCCAGTACGGAAACCACCTGACGAGTGAGGCTCTGCGACGCCCACTCACCGACCATCCACTGTGCTCTCGCTGCCATGACACTTCCCTTTAGAACCGACAGGGTTGAAAGGTAGCAGAGCCACGCCGTCCCGTCAGCCATTGCATAGCGACGAAAGCCCTACCAGGCCTCTTCCATCGCCTGCACCAATCTCGCCGCCGGCAGCACCACCGGGTTGCCCTTCATCGACGATGAGCCGGCGGCCGTCTCGGCGATGGTCGCCAGCGATGACGGGTCCAGGCCCGATGCCCCCAGACCGGGTAATCCCGCGGTGCGGGACCAGGCGGCGAGACGATCGATGGCCTCGTCGGTCCCACAGCCAAGCGCCGCCGCGATCCACTGCTCCACTTCCTGGATGCGCGCGGCCACCTGACCATGAACGAACTCGCGATTGGCCCTCAGCACCGGAGGTAGCAGTGCCCCGGCAATCACCCCGTGCGGCAGGTCCGTCACGCCACCCAGCGGGCCGGCCAACCCATGGACCGCACCCAGTTTCGCATTGGCCAGCGCCAGGCCGCCACTCAGGCTGACCCAGGCCATATCGTCGCGAGCCGCCGCATCCTCCGCCACCATCAGGCGCACCAGGGCCCGCAGACCAACCGGGATGGCATCCCGGCAAATGGCGTCTGTAAACCGATTTGCCTGGCGGCTGATGTAGGGTTCGATGACCTGCGTAATCGCGTCGAGGCCGCTTGCCAGGGTGACGTGTCGCGGGGCGGAATCGGTCAAGGCGGGATCCACAATGGCCGTTGCCGGCAGCAGCCTCGGATCACGCAGCGAGACCTTCCGCTGTGCCGAGGGCACGTCGATGACCGCATTCCGCGTGGCTTCCGTGCCCGTGCCGGCCGTTGTCGGCACCGCCACGAGGGGCAGCGGATCGGCATCCAGCGCCTGCCCTCCCCCCACGACCTCGAGGTGATCGATCACCGCACCGCCGGCCGGAATCAGGCCGGCGAGAGCCTTGGCCATATCGATCACCGAGCCACCGCCCAGCCCGATGACCATGTCGGCACCCACCTCTCGCCCGAGGGCGACACCCTGTTCGATCAGTTCGATGTCGGGCTCCCGCGGACAGGCAATGCGCCAGGGCGTTCGTCCGGCTTCATCAAGGGCCTGAATGAGCCAGTGGGCCCGGTCCGCATTTGCACCATGGACGAGCAGCGGACGCCGGCCGAGTGCGGCGATGGTCCGGGCTGCATCCCCGGCCGTCCCGCGGCCGAAGCGGATATGGCGGGGAAGGAACAGGGCGAACGCAGCGGTCATTCGGCAACTCCATGGCGTTCAGGGGCATGATCTCTATCGTCGCAGCCGCACCAATTCGCGTCCATGCCGAGCCTTCGCGCCATAACAGTGCACCTTTGCCATGTCTTGTCCACGCTGGTGCATTCATGACATAAGGGGAGGGCGATCAAGGGACGCGGGCCCGCCGGGAGGAGGAGAATGACCTGTTGGCACGGGCCTTGCGTTACCAAAGAGCGCCATGACGGCTTCGCACAACCTCGATGCAACAGGGGAACGCAGTGATGAAGAAGACAATGATTATGTTCGGGCTCGCCGCCACGGGGCTACTGGCTCTGGGGGCGCAGGCTCAGGCCTCGACACTGGAAGATGTCCGCGACGCGGGCCAGCTGCGCTGCGGCGTGAGCAACGGCCTGCCGGGATTCTCGCAGCCGGACAGCGACGGCAACTGGACGGGTCTCGACGTTGATACCTGCCGGGCGGTGGCGGCCGCCGTTCTGGGGGACGCCAATGCAGTCGAATTCATTCCGCTGACGGCCGCCGAGCGATTCACAGCGCTTCAGTCCGGCGAGATCGATGTGCTTTCGCGCAATACCACCTGGACGACCACGCGTGACGCCTCGCTGGGCCTCAACTTCACCGGCACCAACTACTATGACGGCCAGGGCTTCCTCGTCAAAGAGGCGCTCGGGGTCGACAGCGCCTATGACCTCGACGGCGCGGCGGTCTGCACCCAGGCGGGCACCACCACCGAGCTCAACCTTGCCGATTTCTTCCGTGCCAACGACATGGAATATGAGGCCGTGGTGTTCGATACCTCGGAAGCCAGTGCCCAGGGCTTCGACAACAACCGCTGCGACATCCTGACCTCCGACACCTCCCAGCTGGCGGCACTGCGCACGCAGCTGAGCGATCCGGACTCGGCGGTCATCCTCCCCGAGGTGATTTCCAAGGAACCCCTCGGCCCCGTGGTCCGTCAGGGTGATGACGAGTGGTTCAACGTCGTGAAGTGGGTCCTGTTCGGGCAGATCAACGCCGAGGAGTATGGCGTCGACTCGACCAACGTCGATGAAATGGTCGACTCCAACAACCCGAACGTCGAGCGCATCCTCGGCGCGGACGGCAACATGGGCGAGATTCTCGGGCTCAATGATGACTTCATGGTCGAGGTGATCTCCGAGATCGGCAACTACGGCGAGATGTTCGACCGTAATGTCGGCCCGGACACACCCATTGGCCTGAGCCGTGGCGTCAACGCCCTCTGGACGGACGGTGGCATCCTGTACGCACCACCGTTCCGGTAGGCCAACCAACGGAATGTGATGAACGGGCGGGGCCGGAACCGGCCCCGCTCCAACCCCCAACCATCAGCGGAATAGGGCGGTATCATGACCACCGATCCGCGGCCGCTTCGCCCCGGACGCCCGAAACCCTGGAACGATCCCCGGGTTCGTTCCGTTGTCTTCCAGATTCTCGCCATTGCGGGCGTGGCCTGGGTTGGCTACACCCTGTTCCATAACACGGTCAGCAACATGGAAAGCCGCGGTATCAGCACCGGCTTCGGCTTTCTCAATGAAACCGCCGGCTTCGGCATCATCATGAGTCTCATCCCCTACAACGAGACCATGAGCTACGGCCAGACCTTCCTTGTCGGGCTGATGAATACCCTGCTGGTTTCCGGCCTGGGCATTCTGCTGGCGACCATTGTCGGTTTTGTTGTCGGCATCGCCCGGCTGTCGAGCAACTGGCTGGTGGCCAAGGTTGCCCTTGCCTACATCGAAGTCTTCCGCAACATCCCGCTGCTGCTGCAGATATTCTTCTGGTATTTCGCGGTACTCGGCGCCCTGCCCGGCCCGCGCCAGGCAGTGAACGTTGGCGATATCGCCTTCATGAGCAATCGCGGCATCGTGCTGCCCAAACCTGTTTTCGAGCCCGGTGCCTGGGTCATGGGCACGGGGCTGGTGATCGCCCTCGCCACGATTGTGGTGCTGGCCATCTGGGCCCGGCGCCGGCAGGCGGCCACGGGGCGGATTTTCCCGGTCCTGCCCATCGCCGTGGTGCTGATCCCCGGCCTGCCGCTGCTGGGCTATCTCCTCACGGGCGGACCGGTGAGCTGGGATGTTCCCTCATTGGGCGGCTTCAACTTCCGCGGGGGCATCACGGCCATCCCCGAACTGGGCGCCCTCCTCCTGGCGCTGACGCTCTATACCGCCTCGTTCATCGCCGAGATCGTGCGATCCGGCATCGTCTCCGTCGACAAGGGGCAGACCGAGGCCGCACTGGCGCTGGGCCTGCCGGCGCGCCGGGTTCTGCGTCTGGTGGTCATCCCGCAGGCCCTGCGCGTCATCATCCCGCCGCTCACCAGTCAGTACCTGAACCTGACCAAGAACTCATCCCTGGCGGTCGCCATTGGCTACCCCGACCTGGTGAATGTCTTCATGGGGACAACACTGAACCAGACCGGTCAGGCGGTGGAGATCGTGGCCATGACCATGGCGGTGTACCTGACCATCAGCCTCGCGATCTCAGTGCTAATGAACCTCTACAACCGCGCGGTCGCGCTCAAGGAGCGATAGAACGATGGCCACGCATCAGCCACTGCCCGATCAGCCACCACCCATCAGTCAGCGGGGATGGCTGCGGTGGCTCCGGGAGCACCTCTTCTCTACCTGGTACAACAGCGTGCTGACCGTGGTGATCGGCTATTGGCTGATCAGTACCTTCGTCCCGCTGATCAACTGGGCGTTCATCCAGGCCGTGTTCACCGGCGATGGCGCGGATGCCTGCAATCCGGACGGCGCCTGCTGGGTATTCGTCGAGCAGCGGCTCGGTTTTTTCATCTACGGCTTCTATCCGGCCGAATTCCGGTGGCGCCCCAATCTGGTCTTCGCGCTGTTCGCCCTCAGTGTGGTGCCGCAATTCCTCCCGCTGCCGACGACGATCCGCAAGTGGCTGGCCATTTTTGGTATCACCGGTCTGCCGCTTGCCGCCTACTTCCTGATCGCGGGCGGCCACTTCGGCCTCGAGTCCGTGCCGACCTCGCGCTGGGGCGGGCTGATGCTCACCCTCATTCTCGCCTATGTGGGGATCCTCGCCGCCCTGCCCATCGGCATCCTGCTGGCCCTCGGCCGCCGCTCGGAGATGCCCGTCATCCGGGGCATCTGCGTGGTCTTCATCGAATTCTGGCGAGCCGTGCCACTGATCACCATCCTGTTCATGGCCTCGGTCATGCTGCCGCTCTTCCTGCCCGACGGCGTCACCTTTGACAAACTGCTCCGGGCGCTGGTGGGTATTACCCTTTTCCAGTCGGCCTACATGGCCGAGGTCGTGCGCGGTGGACTGCAGGCCATCCCGCGGGGGCAGTACGAGGCTGCAGAGGCCCTCGGGCTTGGTTACTGGCGCCGCATGCAGCTGATCATCCTGCCCCAGGCGCTCAAGATCGTCATCCCGGGCATTGCCAACACCGTCATTTCGCTGTTCAAGGATACGACGCTTGTTTTGATCATCGGGCTGTTCGACCTGCTGGGCGCGGTCAAATCCACGCTGAGCGATCCGGCCTGGAGTAATGTCATGGCAGAGGGCTACCTGTTCGTCGCCTTCTGCTTCTGGGTGTTCTGCTTCGGCATGTCGCGCTACAGCCATCGCCTCGAGAAGCAGCTGGAAACCGGTCACAGGAACTAGGGGTAGGATCGATCATGCAGCAGACGGAGACCGGGCTGGAGCCCGAGAGCGTTGCATCGCCGGTGGAATCGGTGGCCCGCGACGAGGCCATCATCCAGGTCGATGACCTGAACAAGTGGTTCGGCGACTTTCATGTGCTCAAGTCGCTGAATCTCGATGTCCGCAAGGGCGAACGGATTGTCATCTGTGGTCCCTCGGGATCAGGCAAGTCCACCTTTATCCGATGCATCAATCACCTGGAGGCGCACCAACGCGGCCGGATCACCGTCGACGGCGTTGAGTTGAATGAAGACGTCAAGAACATCGAGGCGATCCGGCGCGAGGTCGGCATGGTCTTCCAGCACTTCAATCTCTTCCCCCACCTCAGCGTGCTGGAGAACTGCCTGCTCGCCCCCATCTGGGTCAGGAAGACGCCCCGCAACGAGGCCATCGAGACCGGCATGCACTACCTGGAGCGGGTTCGCATCCCGGATCAGGCCCACAAGTACCCCGGGCAACTCTCCGGCGGTCAGCAGCAGCGCGTGGCCATCGCCCGTGCGCTGTGCATGCAGCCCAAGATCATGCTCTTCGATGAGCCCACCTCCGCGCTGGATCCGGAGATGATCAAGGAGGTCCTTGATGTCATGGTGGAGCTTGCCGGCAGCGGCATGACCATGCTCTGTGTGACCCACGAGATGGGATTCGCGAAAACCGTCGCCGACCGCGTCATCTTCATGGATGGTGGCGAAATCGTCGAGACAGCGGCCCCGGGTGATTTCTTTACCAATCCGCAACAGCCCCGCACGCGTGAATTCCTTGAGCAGATTCTCCAGCATTAGGCACCGACTGGCGGCAAAAGCTATGAACATGCCGCCCGGCCTGCTATACATCAGTTCTACTGCCGCGACGGGGCCGTTTGGCGAAGGATCGTGGAATGAAGCGCGCGCTGGTGATCGACCCGGATCCGATGGAACAGCATCGTGTCAGTCAGATTCTCGTTAACCTCTGGCCGCAGATTGATCTCACCACGGCGACAGGCATCAGGGATGGCCATGCCCGTCTGGGTCGCTATATGCCCGGCTTGCTGGTGACAGATTTCTACCTGCCGGATGGGTCGGGGCTGGAGCTCATCGAACAGACGCTGACGCTCTATCCGGAAGCGGCGCGAGTGCTGATCACCCGGCATGACGACGACGCCCATGTCCTTGCCGCGCTTCGGCACGGCATCGATGGCTACATCCTCAAGGATCAGAGCGACGCCGGCATCAAGCGTCTGCTCGCCGGCATCGGCAAGGGAGAGCCGGGGCTTTCACCGGAGATCATGCGGCAGATCCTCCGCCGCTTCCATCGCCGGGCGCCTCGGGATGGGATCAACGACGGGTCGCTGCGTGCCAGCGTCGAGACGGTCGGGCTCACGAGGCGCGAGGTGGAGGTCCTCAAGCTGCTCTCGCAGGGATGGGACCGGCACCGGGTGGGTGAGGCACTGGCCATACGACCATCGACCGTCGCGGGGCATATCAAGGCAATCTATCTCAAGATCAATGTCTCGACCCGGGCGGAGGCGACCCTCGCGGCCGTGAAAATGGGTCTCGTGAACCTGGAGTCCTGATTCACTCCAGGCCGGCGGCATTCAGTAAGTCGGGGTTGGCAGCCAGCGCCGCCAAACTGATCCCGGCCAAAAAGTTCTGGATCTGCCCGGAAAGCTCGGCCCAGAGATCGTGGGTGAGGCAACGCTCGCCGCCGTCGCAGTCCTCCTCACCGGCACAGGCCGTGGCATCCACCGGCTGCTCAACGGCCAGAATGACATCGGCCACGCTGATCTCTTCGGGCGTCCGCGCCAGGCAGTAGCCACCCCCCGGCCCCCGCACGCCTCGCACCAGGCCGTGGCGGCGCAGTTGGGCGAAGAGCTGCTCGAGGTAGGAAAGCGAGAGATTCTGTCGGCGGGAGATATCCACCAGCGCCACCGGACCGCTGTCCTGGTGCAGGGCCAGATCCATGATGGTCGTGACCGAATATCGCCCCTTGGTCGAAAGCCGCATGGCGGAGCGCGCTACACCGCCCAGCGACGGGCCTGTGGACGGTACTGCCCCCAATTGCCCTCATCCACCGGAAACCCATGCCCCTCGCCGAGGCAGTAAAGCAGCCAGCGATTGAGAAAACGATTGGCCGCCCAGCGCCATGCCAGCGTGCCACCCGCCTGTCGCGGATCCGCCGATGGCATCGGCCCCGACGGAGACGCGCTCGCCATAAGCACCTCGGCGACCCGTGCATCGTGATAGATGCGCACCTGCAGGTCCGGCAGTGCCTCCTCGCCGCGGGTCCGGGGAAACCGGTGCGTGAGTAGGAGGCTGGTGGTATACGGGCAGCGTTCGATGACCTCGAGGTGCAGATCGGGCCCCCGATCGACGCTGGAAACCTGGGCATCCCGCTTGCCGTCGAGCTGGGGCACCAGCCGCCGCAGATAGATATAGTTGTTCTCGTAGAGCTCCATGAGCGCGGCGAAACTGCCCTGCGCGGGATGCTCTGCGATGGTGTTCGTTGCCTGCATGACCATGGCTGAATCCTAGCACAGGCCAGGGGCGGTTCTGCCCCCCAGACTGGCATTCCGCGGGGGAATTTAATAAAGTCGCCGCGGCAGTTGGCGGGTTTGGATGATCATGGCGGCGATCTCTTCGATGGACATCGTCGTGGTATCGGAGAAGGGCAGTTTTTCCTGGTGAAACAGCCCCTCCGCCCGGACCGTTTCATACTGGCACTGCCGCAGGGACGCATATCGCGTGTCCGGCCGTCGTTCGGCGCGAATCTGCGCCAGGCGCTCCGGACGGATGGTGAGGGCATAGAGATGGTCACGATGCGGGCGCAGGACCTCCGGCAACCGGCCGCTGAGCAAGTCGTCGTCGGTCAGCGGGTAGTTGGCCGCGAACAGTCCGTAGTGAAGCGCCATGTAGATACAGGTCGGCGTTTTCCCGCAACGCGATACGCCCACCAGGATGACATCCGCCTGCTCGTAATGCCGCACGATCGCCCCGTCGTCGGCGGACAGCGCGTAGTTCATGGCGTCGATGCGCAGATTGTAGGCCCCCGGGTCGGCCATGCCGTGGCTCTGACCGACGGTATGGCTCGACTCCATGCCGAGCTCGCTCTCCAGCGGGCCGATGAAGGTATCGAAGAAATCGAGCACCACGGCATTCACCCGACGCAACCGATTGCGCAGCCCGGCATCGATAATGGTGCTGAAGACGATGGGCCGCGCACCCGTCACCCGGCCGGCAGCCTCGATGCGCTCGATCGCGGCGTCCACCGCCCCGGGGCTGTCGGTAAACGGCAGGCTGACCGGGTTGCAGTCCAGCGAGAACTGGGTCAGCAGGCTGTGACCAAGGGTCTCGGCAGTGATGCCGGTACGGTCGGATATAAAGAAAACGCTTCGATCGGGCTCCATGACACCTATCAACCAGGCTATCCATCATTAACCCCCAGTGTACCGGGGCCAGCATATTCTTGAACGGGAGAGCGCAAGTGAGCGAGTACGTAGTGTGGTTCGAGTCCCTCGGCATGAACGATGTCGAACATGTCGGGGGCAAGAACGCCTCACTCGGTGAGATGATCAGCAATCTGGCGGACGCCGGTGTCCAGGTGCCGGGCGGGTTTGCAACCACGGCACAGGCTTATTGGGATTTCCTCGATGAGAGCGGTCTGCGTCCGAAGATCGAGGCCGAACTCGCCGGCCTCGACGTCGAGGATGTCCGGGCGCTCGCCAAGGCCGGCGCACGGATTCGTCAGATGATCGTCGACACGCCCTTCCCCGGCCGTCTGCATGACGAGATCACCGGCGCCTGGGAGCAGCTGCTTACCCGCACCGGCAAGACCGATCTGGCCGTCGCCGTACGCTCCTCCGCCACCGCCGAGGATCTGCCGGATGCCTCCTTCGCCGGCCAGCAGGAGACCTTCCTCAACGTCCGCGGCCTGGACAACGTCCTGCGGACCATTCGCGACGTTTTCGCCTCGCTGTTCAACGACCGGGCAATCTCCTACCGCGTCCATCATGGTTTTGAACATGACCAGGTCGCATTATCGGCGGGTATCCAGGAGATGGTGCGCTCGGACACCGGCGCCTCCGGCGTGATGTTTACCATGGATACCGAATCCGGGTTCCGCGACGTGGTGTTCGTGACCGCGTCCTACGGCCTCGGCGAGACCGTGGTGCAGGGCTCGGTCAACCCCGATGAGTTCTACGTGCACAAATCGACGCTCGAGGCGGGCCGGCCCGCGGTCCTGCGCCGCATGCTCGGCGAGAAGGCCATCAAGATGGTCTACGACACCGACCCGCAGAGCGACGAGACGGTCTCGGTCGTGGAAACCCCCGAGGACGACCGAATGCGCTTCTGCCTGACCGACGCCGAGGTGGAATCCCTCGGGCGTCAGGCCATGACCATCGAGGCCCACTACGGCCGGCCGATGGATATCGAGTGGGGCAAGGACGGCGAGACCGGCCGTCTTTTCATCCTCCAGGCACGCCCGGAGACCGTGAAGAGCCGCGATGGCGGACAGAGCCTCCAGCGCTATCAGCTCCATGAGCGCGGTCAGGTGCTCATCGAGGGCCGCGCCATTGGCCAGCGTATCGGGGCTGGCCGGGCACGCGTGGTCGACTCCATCGACGACATGCACACCGTGGAGGCCGGTGACGTGCTGGTCACGGACATGACGGACCCCGACTGGGAGCCGATCATGAAGCGCGCCTCCGCCATCGTCACCAACCGCGGCGGCCGCACCTGTCACGCCGCGATCATTGCCCGCGAGCTGGGCATCCCGGCCGTGGTGGGCACCGGCACCGGCACCGAGCGGGTCCGCGACGGCATGGAGGTCACCGTCTCCTGCGCCGAGGGCGATACCGGGTATATCTACCGCGGGATCCAGGACTACGAGGTGCGCGAGATCGCCCTGGGCAGCATGCCCGAGCTGCCGTTCAAGATCATGATGAACGTCGGCAACCCGGACCGCGCGTTCGACTTCGCCCAGTTGCCCAATGCCGGCATCGGCCTGGCGCGCCTGGAGTTCATCATCAACCGCATGATCGGCATCCACCCCCGCGCCCTGCTCGAGTACGATCGTCAGTCGGACGATCTCAAGGCAGTGATCGACAACCAGATCAGTGGCTATGACGATCCGGTGAGCTTCTATGTCGACAAGCTCGCCGAGGGCATCAGCACGCTGGCGGCGAGCTTCGCGGACAAGCCGGTCATCGTGCGGATGTCCGACTTCAAGTCGAACGAATACGCCAACCTGATTGGCGGTGCCGCGTACGAGCCCGAGGAAGAGAACCCGATGATCGGGTTCCGCGGCGCATCGCGCTACATCTCCGAGGACTTCCGGCCCTGCTTCGAGCTGGAGTGTCGGGCGCTGCGTCGGGTCCGCGACGAAATGGGCCTGACCAACGTCTGGATCATGATCCCGTTCGTCCGTACGCCGGACGAGGGCCGTCAGGTGGTGGAGCTGCTCGCGCAGAACGGCCTTGAGAAGGGCAAGGACGGCCTCAAGGTCATCATGATGTGCGAGCTCCCCTCCAATGCCGTGCTGGCCGACGAGTTCCTGGAGATCTTCGACGGGTACTCGATCGGCTCCAATGATCTCACCCAGCTCACCCTCGGGCTGGATCGCGACTCCGGCCTGGTGGCGCACCTTTTCGAGGAGCGTGACCCCGCGGTCAAGGCGCTGCTGCACATGGCCATCCAGGCCGCACGCCGCGCCGGCAAGTATGTCGGTATCTGCGGCCAGGGCCCCTCGGATCATCCGGATCTCGCGCGCTGGCTGATGGAGGAAGGGATCGACAGCGTGTCGCTCAATCCGGACAGCGTGGTCGAGACCTGGCTGTACCTGGGCGAGGAGGGTCAATGACGGCATCGCCACTGCCTGTCGTTATCGAACCCGAGGCCGTCGCCACACGGCTCGGGGAAGACAACCTGAGGGTGGTGTTCGTTGGCGAGGCCGAGGTCTTCGCGAGTGGCCACGTGCCAGGGGCCACGCGCATCGACTACGCGGCACTCAACGCGCAGCGCCCGCCGGTCGGCGGGCTGCTGCCGGCGATGAGTGACCTGGGGCAGGTACTCGGCCAGGCCGGCATCACGCCCGGGACCCACGTCATCGCCTATGACGCGAGCGGTGGAGGCCGGGCGTCCCGTCTGCTCTGGACACTGGACTGTCTCGGCCATGAAGGCTGGTCGTTGATGAACGGCGGATTGACGGCCTGGCAGGCCGAGGATTTACCACTGGAGACGGGGGAACCGGCCCCCGGCCATGCGGCAACGCCGTATCCGGCTGCCCTCGCCCACCCCGAGGCCCGGGCGGACCGCGACTATGTGCTCGATCATCTCGACGATCCGGACGTCGTAGTGCTGGATGCCCGCTCACCGACAGAGTATCGGGGTGAAACGGTGCGCGCCGCCCGGGGCGGCCATATCCCCGGTGCCGTGAATCTCGAGTGGACCGACAATGTCGATCCCGCGAACGCTGGCCGGCTTCGCCCCCGCGCCGAGCTCGAGCGCATGCATCGCGAGCTCGGGATCACCCCCGAGCGGGAGGTCATCGCACACTGCCAGACCCACCACCGATCAGCGCTGAGCTGTGTTGTGCTGCGCTACCTCGGCTACCCCCGGGTCCGCGGCTATGACGGCTCCTGGTCGGAGTGGGGTAATGACCCTGCCGTGCCGGTCAGTTCGGGACCGGATGACTGATTGCCCGTCGGATCCTTCAGCCGCCCCGGGCCGCCTCGCAGAGAAATGCCGAGCGATAGTGCCGAAGCTCCTGGATAGAGTCCCGGATATCGTCCAGTGCCAGATGCGAGGACTGCTTCTTGACCGCATCCGCGACCGGCGGCAGCCAGCGCCGGGCGAGTTCCTTGAGGGTGCTGACGTCGATATGCCGATAGTGGAAGTAGCGCAGCAACGCCGGCATGGCCCGATGCAGGAAACGCCGGTCCTGGCAGATGCTGTTGCCGCACATGGGCGAGACCCCGGCCGGCACCCACTGCTGCAGGAAAGCGATGGTGCGCCGCTCGGCCTCAGCCTCGTCGATATCACTATCCCGGACTCGCTGCATCAGCCCCGACCCGCCATGCTGGGTCTGGTTCCAGTCATCCATGGCGGCGAGCACGGATTCGGGCTGGTGGATGGCGAGTACTGGCCCTTCGGCGAGGATATTCAGCTGGTCATCGGTGACGATGGTGGCGATCTCGATGACCTGGTCGTGGTCGACATCAAGGCCGGTCATCTCCAGATCGATCCAGATCAGGTTACTGGCCGAGTAAGACATGGGCGCTGCATTCCGGCTGCCTTCGGTGAACGCGCAGTCTACCAGAGGCATTCCGGTTCGGAATCGAGGCGGCCATGAGTCAGGCGACCGGACTCGTCATCATGAGCACCGCCGACCATTGCCTGGTCGACGACCTCGCCGGTGGACTCCATCGATGCCAACTTCGCGGGCGGCGGGCCGGCCGCCCGGTCTGCGGGGATCGGGTGCGCTGGACGCCGGGTACGCCCGATGGCGTGATCGATGGCATCGAGCCACGGAGGAACCTGATCGAGCGCGGGGATTTCCGTGGCCGACCACGCGCGCTGGTGGCGAATGTCGACCGACTGGTGACCGTAGTGGCACCGGAGCCGGCGCCGGACAGCCTTCTGGTGGATCGTTACCTGGTCCTCGCCCGGACGCTTGGCATACCCATGCTTTTATGGTGCAACAAGCAGGATCTGGTGGGCCGACCGTCCGCGCAGGCATTGACCACCCTGCAGGCACGCTGCCATTGCCTCGGCATCCCGGTCCTGGCGGGCAGCACCACCACCGGCGCCGGTCTGCCGGCACTGCGCGATCAGACCCGCGGGGAGACCATCATCCTCGTCGGGCAATCCGGTGTCGGGAAGTCCTCGATCACTCAGGCACTCATCCCGGCGCTGTCGTTGCGCATCGGCGAGATCTCGGCAACCAGCCGTCAGGGGCGCCACACCACCAGCGAGACCACTCTCTTCCGCCGGGATGATGGCGGTGCCCTGATCGACTCACCGGGGGTCCGGACGCTGCGCCTGGATCATCTTGGCAGCAAGGCCGTCGATCAAGCCTACCCCGAGATCATTGAAGCCGCCCGCGGGTGCCGTTTTCGCGACTGTCAGCACGACAGGGAACCGGATTGCGGTGTCCGACAGGGTCTGGCCGCCGGCGCGATCGAAGCGCAGCGATTCGAGAACTGGCGGCGGCTGCGCCGCGAAACCGACCTCGCGGAGTCCGCGGAGCGCGGGGGATGACGGTTTTCTTCATTATCCTTGGTATCGTCTCCGGCGCCCTGCTCTGGTATCGGCAGGGCAACGAGGCAGTTGTGCAGGCCCTGCTCTCCGGCGGTGAGCTGATTGTCCTGGTCGTGCCGCTGGTCATCATCGCGATCGCCATGGCGGCCTACGCACAGGCGCTTCTGCCGAGACGGGTCGTGGAACACTGGCTGGGCCGGAACGCCGGCTGGCGTGGACTGTTGATCGCGACCGCCGCGGGCGCCATCACCCCCGGTGGCCCGTTCATGGCCTTTCCGCTGGTGGTCGGGCTGCGGGCCATGGGCGCCTCGCTACCGGTCTGCATCACCTACCTGACCGCCTGGTCGCTGCTCGGCCTTCAACGAATATTGATGTGGGAGCTGCCCTTTTTCGGCCTCGACTTCGTCCTGCTGCGACTGCTTGTCTCCCTGCCACTCCCCCTGATCGCCGGCATCGCCAGTCAGTGGCTGGGCGACCCGCAGCACCGCTGATGCTGTTCGCCTACCTGAGCATCCTTGCACTGGCCCTGGTTTTTGCCGGCGTCGCGCATCGAGACACGAATGTCCGCCACGGCGATGTCATGCAGCACGCCTGGAAGCAACTCACGCCGCTTCTGGTACGTTTGCCGATTGCGCTGATCGCTGCCGGCTTCATTGGCGAGTTGATCCCCCAGGCGCTGTTCGGTCGCTGGCTGGGCGATGCATCCGGTGTGCCCGGTATCCTGATCGCCTCCCTGCTGGGTGGCATCATGCCGGGAGGCCCGATTGTCACCTTCCCCCTGATCCTGGTGTTGGAGCGGGCCGGCGTGGGTGTCCCCCAGCTCATCGCCCTGCTCACCAGCTGGTCGTGTTTCGCACTCCACCGCGTCCTCTCCTACGAGCTCCCGACCCTGGGATGGCCCTTCGTCTGGCGGCGCTGGACCGTTACGCTGATCCTCGCGCCACTGGCCGGGCTCCTGACGCTCTGGTTCCATTGATCCAGATCAAAGTTTGGCTTATCAGAAAAGTTGATCTATAGTTAAGTAATACTTGGGCTAGGAGACCGGGGCATCAACATCCGGCACGATCCTGTCACCGGCGCAGGCAAGTTCGCATGCGCCTGCTTTCCCCCGAACATCGAAGCGGTCTCCGGCAACCATGCCCGGTGCACCGATCGATGGGCGACTCCGCCATTCACTAACCGCTAATCCAGCGAACGAAAACGGAGCTAACCATGAGTAAGCGTTCCCTCTATGCACTGGCCCTGACGGGTGCAATGCTGCCGATGGCCGCCAACGCCGAGTGCGGCGAGGTGTCCATTGCGGAAATGGACTGGGTATCCGGCCAGATAAATGCTGGCGTTATGGAATTTCTTCTAGAGCAGGGCTACGGCTGTGATGTGACGCTGGTGCCCTCGTCAACCACCACCTCAGTGGCCTCAGTGGCCGAGAACAATGAGCCAGATGTGATTGCAGAGCTGTGGGTCAACTCGGCTCCGGCTTACACAAAACTGGCCGAGGAAGGCAAGGTGGAGAAGGCGTCCGATGCTTTTTCTGACGGTGCGACTGAGCATTGGCTGGTACCGTCCTACCTAGTAGAAGAGCATCCCGAGTTGGCCACGGCCGAGGGCATCATGAATAACCCCGAGCTAGTCGGTGGCCGATTCCATAGTTGCCCGGACGGTTGGGGATGTCGTTTTGTCAATGACTCCCTCAGCGAAGCATTCGATATGGAAGGCAACGGCCTCGAGGTGTTCCACCATGGTTCCGGAGAAACCATGGGAGCAGCGATGGTCGCTGCGTATCAGAATCGCGAGCCGCACTTCACATACTGGTACGGGCCTACCGCCGAGCTTGGCCAGTATGATTGGGTGGACGTGGAGATTGGCCCCTATGACGCCGAGGTTCACGCGTGCAACCAAGACCCTGAGTGCTCGTCTGTTGGTATTTCCGGATTCCCGGCAGCCCCGGTGATCAACGTGATGACCACCGACTTTGCTGACCGTCAGCCGGAAGCTGCGGACCTCGTTTCTCATGTAACCTTCCCAAATGCTGTCATGGAAGGCCTTATGGCTTGGCAGGCTGAGACTCAGGCTACAACTGACGAAGTTGTCGTTCGCTTCCTTCAGAACAACCAGGACCTCTGGATGAGCTGGCTGAGCGATGACGCCAAGGCCAACCTCCAGGGCATGTTCTAAAACGGGACTGACCTGAGTCATCAAGCGCCGGGGCAACTGCCCCGGCGCTTCTTCCATTCCGAGTAAAGGTACCTGGCATGGCGACCTACGATTTCATTTTTGACGGACTCGGACTGCGGGGCTGGTGCGGCGAGAGCGGCGGCGGCG
>CAJXND010000015.1 GCA_913056385.1 uncultured Ectothiorhodospiraceae bacterium | reverse complement strand
GAGCTCGCCAAGGAGCTGGAGAGCAAGGGCTACGAGGGCTTTGACGAGGCCGCGGCGTAAGCGCGGGAGGCGATACCAATGGAAGCAGTTGTGCAGCCAAAAAGCGTCTATCTCGAGGAGTTCGAGGGTCGCACCGACACCGGGCCGGAATGGCTCGACACCCTCCACGAGCGGGGTATCCGGGCCTTCGAGGCGCGCGGATTCCCCGGCGCGCGGGAGGAGGCCTGGCGCAAGACCAACCTGCGCCCGGTGACCGCCGAGCATTTCCCGCTCGCCGACTCGCAGGGGGCCGCGCCGAAGGAGCTGGTGGAACGACTCGGCGATCTCGGTGACAGCTACCGCCTGGTTTTCGTCGATGGCCGCCTTGCCGCGGATCTCTCGGACCTGGCGGATCTGGCCAAGGGACTGACCGTGACGCCGTTCACCGAGTACGACGGCAATCCGCCGGAGCGTCTGGTGGCGGCGCTGGGTACCCGTGCCGATATCGACTGGCATCCGTTCGCCGCGCTGAACTCGGCGTTTTTCGTGGACGGTGCCTATATCCATGTCGCGCGCGGTGCGATGATCGAGAAGCCCATCGCTGTCACGCATATCGTGACCGCCGAGGCCGATCGCCGGGCCGTCTATCCGCGGCTCGTCGTGGAAGCCGAGGATGGTGCCGAGGTACGCGTGGTCGAGCGATTCATCGGTGACGACCAGGCCGGCGCGCTCGTCTGTCCGGTCAGCGAACTCTCGGCAGGACAGAACACCATTCTCGACTACAGCCGTCTGCAGGAAGACGGCGTGGCGACGATGAACATCGGGACGGTCAACCTGGCGGCGCAGCGCGATGCATCGCTCCGCGGCGCGTTCGTCGGCGACGGCGGGCGGCTCGCCCGGCTCGATCTGATCGCCGACCTGGAAGGCGAGGGCGGCGAAATCGACTGCAACGGCATCTACCTCACCGAGGGCCGGCAGTTCACCGACTTCCACACCTGGTTCAATCACCGCGTGGAGAACTGCTTCAGCCGTCAGCGCTTCAAGGGTATTCTCCAGGGGCGCTCGGAGACGGTTTTCGACGGCCTCGTCAAGGTGTTCGAGGGCGCACAGAAGACCGATGCCGTGCAGGAAAACCGCAATCTCGTTCTGGGCAAGCGGGCGCTGGCGCACTCCAATCCGCGTCTCGAGATCTTCGCGGACGACGTCAAGTGCACTCATGGTTCCACCGTGGGCGAGCTCGACGAGGAGGCGCTTTTCTATCTCCGCACGCGGGGGATCAGCGCGGAAGGTGCCCAGGGCATGCTGACCCTGGCGTTTGCCGGTGAGATCGTTGACATGTTCCGTGTCAGTGGCGTCCGCGACCACGTCCGCCGTGTGCTCATGCGGCGCCTCGGCGTGGAAGATGCGGATATCGGAGAGATTCTTTGAGCGTGAGCGTATCGGAAGCACGGGCCGTGGGAGGCAGCCTCGACGTCGATCGTCTGAGGGCCGACTTCCCGATCCTGCAGCGGCCCATGAATGGCCGCCGTCTGGCGTTTCTGGACAGCGCGGCGAGCGCGCAGAAGCCGCAGTGCGTGATCGATGCCGAGCGGGCGTGCTACGAGGAGTACTACGCGAATATCCATCGCGGGGTGTACCAGCTCTCGCAGCGCTCCACGCAGGCGTATGAGGGCGTCCGGCGGACCGTTCAGCGCTTCATCAACGGTGCGGACGAGCGCGAGGTGGTTTTCGTCCGCGGCGCGACCGAGGCCATCAACCTGGTGGCCCAGTCGTTCGTCCGGCCGCGGCTCCAGGCCGGTGACGAGATACTCATTACCGGCATGGAGCACCATGCCAACATCGTTCCCTGGCAGATGATCGCCGAGGCCACCGGGGCAAGACTGGTGGTCGCACCGGTGCTGGATGACGGCCGCCTCGACATGGACGGCCTGCGTGAGCGGATCAGCACAAGGACGCGTTTCATCAGCGTGGTCCATGTCTCCAACACCCTGGGCACGATCAACCCGGTGGAGGACATCATCGAGCTGGCGCATCAGCAGGACATACCGGTGCTGGTGGACGGGGCCCAGTCCGCGCCGCACATGCCCGTGGACGTTCAGGCCATGGGCGCGGATTTCTATGTCTTCTCCGCGCACAAGACCTACGGGCCCAGCGGCGCCGGTGTCCTCTGGGGCCGACTCGAGCATCTCGAGGCCATGCCCCCCTATCAGGGCGGCGGCGACATGATCCGCACGGTGAGTTTCGAGGAGACGACCTACGCGCCGCCGCCGCAGCGCTTCGAGGCGGGCACCCCCAACATTGCCGGTGTCATCGCCATGGGCGTCGGCCTGGAGTACATCGAGGCGGCGGACCGTGAGGCCATCGTGGCCCATGAGCAGTCGCTGCTCGGTTATGCGAACGAGCGGCTGGCGGAGATCGACGGACTGCGGGTGATCGGCACCGCGCCACACAAGGCGGGCGTCGTGTCGTTCGTCCTCGACGGTGCCCACCCGCACGACATGGGGACGATCCTCGATATGGAGGGTGTTGCGGTGCGCGCGGGCCATCACTGCACCCAGCCGCTCATGAAACGCTTCGGTGTCGCGGCGACCGTTCGTGCCTCCTTCGGGCTGTACAATGACCGTGAAGATGTCGACGCACTGGTCGATGGTCTGAAACGTGTCAGGGAGTTTTTCGGCTAGCCATGTCTGATCTGCGTGAGCTCTACCAGGAAGTGATCCTGGACCATAACAAGCAGCCCCGGAACTTCCACGGGATCGATCCCCACGATCATGAAGCGGATGGATACAACCCGCTCTGCGGTGATCAGATCCATCTCGAACTGCGGCTGGATGATGAGGGGCGGATCGAGGACATCGGCTTTCAGGGGCAGGGCTGTGCCATTTCCACGGCGTCGGCCTCGATCATGACCGAGACCCTCAAGGGGCATACCGTCGAGGAGGCGAAGGCCCTCTTCGATCGCTTCCATCATCTGGTGACCGATGATCATGCCGAGCCCGATCCGTCGCTGGGCAAGCTGGGGGTCCTCGCCGGTGTGCGCGACTATCCAATGCGGGTGAAGTGCGCGACGCTGGCATGGCATACGCTGCAGGCCGCCCTGGACGAGAAGGGCGAGATCACGACGGAGTAGGCGCATGGCCGAGCGTCCATCGGTGGAGACGATCCGGGACCAGGTGGTCACCGCCCTACGCGGCGTCTATGACCCCGAGATCCCGGTGGACGTCTATGAGCTCGGCCTGATCTACGAGATCGACGTCGACGAGGACGGTTTCGTTGACGTCCTGATGACCCTCACATCGCCGGCCTGTCCCGTCGCCGGCCAGATGCCCATCCTGGTGAAGGCGGCGGTCGAGCAGGTATCAGGCGTGGAGGCGGCGGAGGTCGAGCTCACCTGGGAACCACCCTGGACCCAGGATCGCATGTCCGAGCGTGCCCGGCTCCAGCTTGGTTTCATGTAACAACACGTCTACGGCGGCGGCATCGGCTGGAACGGTGTCAGGTCGAGATCCACGCCCTCGGCCCGGAGCGACTCGTAGAAAGCGGGAATCTGACCGGTGGATCGATGCCGTCCTCCGGCGCCATGACGGTCACTCGCGCGGGCATCGAACACAAAGAGATCGTTGAGCAGAATCTGCTCACCCTCCATTCCGGCGACCTCCGTCACGGCGGTGACGCGACGTGACCCGTCGCCGAACCGGGTGAGCTGGACGACGATGTCGATGGCAGAGGCGATCTGTTCACGGATGGCGCGGGCCGGGAGGTCCATCCCCGCCATCAGCGTCATGACCTCGAGCCTGGCGAGCGCGTCCCGCGGGGAATTGGCATGCGCCGTGGTCAGTGACCCATCATGCCCCGTGTTCATCGCCTGCAGCATATCCAGGGCCTCGCCGCTCCGGCATTCACCCACGATGATGCGATCAGGCCGCATGCGCAGGGCATTGCGCACCAGATCACGGATGGGCACGGCGCCGCTGCCCTCGATATTCGCCGGCCGCGACTCCAGGGCGACGACATGATCCTGCTGCAGACGAAGCTCGGCGGAATCCTCGATGGTCACGATGCGCTCGGTCTCGCCGATATGCGCGGATAGTGCGTTCAGCACGGTGGTCTTGCCCGTGCCCGTGCCACCCGAGATCAGCAGATTGCGCCGGCGATGGATGCACAGCTTCAGGAAATCCGCCACGGGCTTGTTGATTGCACCGAAGCCGATCAACTCGTCGAGACCAATATTCTGTTCACTGAACCGGCGGATGGTCACGGTCGCGCCATTGAGTGCCAGCGGCGGGATGATGGCATTGACGCGGGAGCCGTCCGGCAGGCGTGCATCCACCAGTGGCGAGCCCTCGTCCAGACGGCGGCCCAGCGGCGAGACGATTCGATCCAGAATGCTGGCGAGCGAGCCTGCGGAGCTGAAGCACAGACCGGTTTTCTCCAGCTGGCCGTTGCGCTCGACGTAGATCCGTTCATGGCCGTTGACCATGATCTCGCTCACCGCCGGGTCGTCCATGAGCGCCTCAATGGGCCCCAGTCCGACCGTCTCGGCCACGACGGCGGCGACTACCCGCTCGGCCTCGCTCTCGGCGGGCAACACCAGTTCCCCCGCTTCGATCAATTCCCACGCGGTGGTCGTTGCCTCCTCGCGCAGGCGTTCTGTCGACAGGGACTGCAGGATATCCCGACGGTAGAGGTCGAGGCGCTCGCTGATCGCCTCCTGGAAACGGCGAACCAGGCCCGGCGAGATCCGGGCCTGCCGGGTTTCGCACGCCGCGGGATTCCGTTCGGGGGATGGGGCTGGTTCCGTTGTACCCCCTGAAGGCTCACCCGGATTGGCATCGAGTTCGACGTCGCCGGCATCCGTCATCCCCGGATCCAGTCGCAGCCGGACATCGCCGATGGTGATTTCATCGCCTGGCGCCAGCGGACCGGCCTGCCGCACGGGCTCGGCGTTGATTTCCATCGCCGCCCGACTCCCCAGGACCCGAATATGGGCGCCCCGATCATCCACCCGCAATTCGGCGTGTCGTCGGCTGATGCCGCTCCCTTGGATGCGCAGCTCGCAGCGACGACTCGAGCCGATGAGATATCGGGAGCCCGGGTCGAGGGGGCGTGCCCCCGAGGTATCGCCGTCCGGATATCGCAGGATGAGATCGCTCATTGGCCGAGTTCCTCCAGCGGTAGTCGTTCGGATGCCACTCGCAGTGCCCCACTTGCCATCTTCCGGTCGTCCATGGCAGGTCGGCCACCGGCCGCCCGGCCCAGGGTCGGGGTAATCAGTACGACCAGCTCGGTCTGCTCGTTCTGGAAGCGGCGCGATTTGAAGAGCTCACCGATGATCGGCAGATCACCCAGCCCGGGTACCTGATTCACGGCCCGGGACTGCTGGTCATCAATGAGCCCGGCGATGAGCAGTGTCTCGCCGCTGCGTGCGTTCATCTCGGTCACGGCATTGCGAACGGAGAAGCCCGGGACGCCGAGTACGGTCACGGACGGGTCGACATCACTGACCTCGACTTCGACGCTCGTTCGGATTCGTTGACCCTCGCCCACGGTCGGCGCCACCTTCAGCAGGATGCCGTAGTCCTTGAAGGTCACCGAGGTGTTGCCGTTTTCCCCCTGAACCGGAATGGGGACCTCACCGCCGGCCTGGAACTCCGCAGTGGAACCGCTCAGTGCGGAGAGCATGGGCTCGGCGATGACCCGCGCCTGCCCGGATTGGCCGAGCAGATCGATCATCGCGGTCAGGCTGACACCGATCCCCAGGTAACCATTGCCCTGGCCGATATCGAGGGGCAGTGCATCGGCGGGCAGAAAGTCTCCAAGGCGGCCGCGAAATACGTCATTGGTGTAGAGATCCGATGCGTAGGCAAAGCTGATCCCGGGCGAGCGGGTTGCCCAGTCCAGACCAATCTGCCGCAGCGCGGATTTGCGCAGTTCCACGAATCGCGCCTTCACGCTCACCGTGGGCGTTTCCGTCATGGCGGGGGAGTCGGTGAAGTCACCGACCTCCGGATGGGCCTCCACAACCCTATGCAGCCGCTGCCGGTCGCGTTCGGTATCGGGCTGGCCGGTGAGGTAGTCCCTGCCGTCGATCCGTTCGAGTTCAACGCCTTCGATACGCGCGACGAGGCGTTCGACGCCCGGCGTCTGCGTGCGCTCCGGGGCTCTTGGCTCGATGATGACCGGCATGTGGCGTGTGTCGCCGCTACCCGACCAGAGACGAAGATCGGTGCGGCCGGGTGCCAGGCCGATGAGAAGAACCCCGTCGCCATCGCCGATCACCTCGACCTCGGCGAGTTCGCCGTCGCCGAGCGCGACGCGAATGACGTCCTCGGCCTCCACGAGCCGGGAATGACCGACCTTCAGTTCGATGGCATGCACCCCGGCGCTGCAGAGGAGAGCAATCAGGGTTGTCAGCGTTGCCAGTCGTCTCACTGCCGGCCTCCGATGATGAGTTCCACGGGCTGATGATGTTCGAGGTCGTCCTCGATGTTCCCGGCGCCGGTCAGCGCCTGCGCAGTGATCCGGTAGTCCTCGAAGGACACATCATCCGAGTCGGCGCGCAACACCACCCGGATCTCGCCGATGGCAAGGGCATGCGTGATGCGGGCGGCCTCCACGGGAGAGACCGCCACCGTGAGATCGTCATAGCCCCGGTGGGCGGCGTTCGGTGCACTGGGGGTGAACTGTGCCCCGGTGGCGAGAATGGGGACATCACTCATCAACGGAACGGTCTCCCGCTCACCGTTGCTGCGGTAGGTCAGCATCAGATCGAGGCGATCACCCGGATTGAGCAGGCCGGCGATATCCCCGCCTCCTGAGACCGGAATGGTGATCGCCCGGTCTCCGGGCGAAAGCCGCTCCGCCAGGCGGGCCTCCGCCGTCTCGCGGACATGGCTCGCAAGGACCGCCTTGCCGGCGGCAATGCCGGTTCGCAGTCGCCGGCCGGCGAGATGGCTCCAGGCAGCGCCACCAACGGCTTTGTCGTGCACATAGGTGGCCGGCATATCGCGGAGCGCAACATCCGCCTCGACGAGTTCCTCGCCCTCGCGCAGATCCCGGGCGGCGACAATGACCTGCCGGGTCTCGTGTTCCTCGCGAAATGCTTCCTCAAGCGCCATGGCGCGCTGCGCCAGATGGCGGTCGCCAAACCAGACGCCGGCAACGCCGGCGCCCAGCGCACCGAGGGCAAGCAATGCCCCGCGTTTGAGTGGACTCATGGCAGCGTCCTCGATTCAATCGAGCCTAAATCGGCAGGGCGAGGCTCCAGAGCAGATTGGCCTCATGTTGATTGAGCCAGCCAACCACTCCGTCGACGCCGGTCCAGACACCGGCAAGCCCCGCCGCCACGGCCAGGTACTCCGCGCTACTCATCGACGATGCCCGGGTTGATCTCATTGACAATGATCGCGGTCCGATCGCCATCTGGCATGACACCGATCTCGAGCAGGCGGTCGTCCTTGCGCATCGACAGGGTCTCCAGACCCCGGGCGCCGCTGGTATGGGACGCCAGCTCCCAGCCACGGCCGCGCAGGTATTCGGTGAGGCGTTCATGGGCGGCTGCGGGTGCAATCGCCGTGTCGAGGACCTGGGTGGAACCGTGGCGGTTGCGCTGCTCGTACAACGGCCTCAGTCCCGCCGGGAGCGAGGATACCGGGGGCATCGGCGGGTTCAGCTCGGTCTCGATGGCTGAAATGATGCTCACCGTCACGGCCGTCGAATCGCCGTCGCGGATGGCCGTGAGGTGCCGGGTTTCGGTGCCATTGGTGTAGAAGAGGGTATTCGGGTGGTCATTGGAACCGGGGCGCGGGCCGAATAGCCGGCCCGGCTCACGACCCCAGACGGTCGACTGACGATCGACAATCTCTTCAGGTGCCATGTCGGTCTCAAAGCCGATGTAGCAGATCGGCTGGTCATTGATTCTCAGGGTTTCATCCCGCAGTACCTCGATGGCGTCGGCAGGCATCGCCACGGTGTCGAGGGGGGCGGCGCAGTCGAATGCGGCCGTCACCGACGCCGGCTTGAGCAGCCCGGTCAGCATCAGCGCGGCCGCCATGGCGCTGATGCTGGCCCTAACGCGCGCCTGGCAGGATCCGGGATGGCGGAATAAAGTCCGTGGATCGGGCATAGCGTCCCTCCTTGAAGACAAAAAAACGGCTCAGTTGCTGGGCGGGTTGAGAGATTGTGTTGATGGGTTCACTGGCCACGATGCGCTCGGTCCGGCGCTGGAAATGGCGATCGTCAAGGGCCTGCCATGCGCCGGGGCTGATCGCGGCGCTGGCCTCCAGTTGGATGGGCGCCGGCCGCCGTCGAGCCTCGAGGCGCGGTTTCACGGCGAGGTTCACCCGATGGCCCGGCATTGCCTCGCGTTTCAAACCGAGCATGTCCCCCGACAGGCCTCCCAGGCCGGCCAGTCCGGGCACGGAATCCCCGTGGGCGATCGTGCGAACGGCAATGCCGGTCGTCGGCAGTGACCCATCGCCAGTCCGCCGCGTCTGCTGCCGCTTTGACTCGGGTTCGGCACGCAAGCCGCCGAGGCGGTCCCGCCAGAGCGGATTCGGGGCTGGCTGCCACGTCTCCAGGCCGTGGTCGCCGACCAGCCCGGTGCGATCGCTGCCATGGATGCGATCCTCAATGGCCCGGTCCACCCCTGCGCCGGCGCCTCTTCCCACTGTCTCCTCCCAGGCCGCATAGCGGGCGCCGGCCACCGCCGCGCGCTGCATGTCGTGCAACCGGCCGAGATGGTCCACGGCCCAGAAGGCCGGCAGGATCGCGAGCAGGCCAACGATGGCCTCGGACAGCGCGGTTCCATGTTGCCGGCTCATGGCAGTCCGGCCACCGAGGGTTTCACGAGGCCTGCCTCCCAGTAGGGATTGAATAGACTCGCCGGGCCATCCGCTGACGGGCAGCCCCGGCGACACGATGCCGGGACGTGATATCGGACACTGGCCATGCTGAGATGCGCATTGACGGCATGTGCGTCGCCCATCGCGTCCAGCGGCGCCGTGACCAGCGCGGGCACCCGCAGCAGTTCATTGTCCGCTGGCTGCTTACGCAGGCGTGTATAGTGCCGGACGCCCCGATAGCCCCCGGATAGCCGATCGGCATCGGCGCGGCCTCCGGCGATGGTTGCCCAGCTGCCCCATGCCTCTTTCCCGAGATTGAAAAACCGCACCTGCAGCCGGTCGGCGGAGCGCCATCCACCGGCATCCGGGAGTGGTGCCTGATGGGTGTGGCCCTGCTTGCGGAAGCGCACTGTCAGGGGCAGGGACAGGTCCCAGGTTCGTCCCCCGCTGCCGAATCCCGCCCTTGCCCGGGAGCGGCCCCCGCGCAACCAGCGCGCCAGGTCGGGATCATGATCGATGGTCCGGGAGACCAGCCCGGCGAAATAACCACGGTCACGGCCGGCCCTCGAGCGCTTCAGCTTGAGGTAGGCGGAGACCCGACGGCCGATGAGCAGACCGTCCATGGCAGCCTGGTAGGGCTGGGGGATGGAATCCGTTTCCTCGTGTCGATTGATCTCGAGCGACTCCCCGTATTGCCGCGCGACCCGACGCATGACCTCGTCAACCCGTGCCGGCCGCAGGCCCCGACGGGCATCCAGTTGCGTGAGCGCCATCAGGCGGTGCAGCAGATCGAAGCCACGGATCATGAGCCCGGCGGTCTGCTCGGAGCCGATCAGCGCCGTGGCGACGATCCGCTCCGCCGCCGTTGTCGCGGCGCCCGCGTAGGGAATATAGCGGGTGTAATGGGCGATGCGATCCGCACCCTCGTCGACGTAGCGCAACCAGCTGATGTAGGCGACCAGATGACCCACGGCAATATGATTGGCAACCAGCGCGCGGTTGGTGTACGCGATCAGATTCAGACGACGTGCAGTCCAGCTCGCGCCACTGTAGGCCGCTGCGTCGGCCGCGTTGACCACGACCGACGCCTGGGTCACCGCTCGACTCACCCGGTGGCTGATGAAAATCGCGGCGATTCCGATGGCAAGGCTTGCCAGCACGACCGGCATGATCTGGCCCCGCTGTCGATCAGTTCTGCGCATCGAAGTTCTGCAGCGTTTCCTCCTGGGATGCACGGTCGGCGGCGCGCTGTGAATCACCGTCCGCCTGATCCACCTGGCTGCTGCCGTCCTGACCGGCCATTTCCCGGGCCATCGCGGCGGCCTGGCTGGAGATGGTGTCGCCGAATGCCGAGAAGATGCCGATACCGGCAACGGCAATCAGCGCGGTGATGATGATGTACTCGGACATCCCCTGGCCCTGCTCATGACGCCGGGCCTGACTGCAATGCGGGAATTGGCGATGGGTTGTCATTGGCGCCTCCATGCTTTGCCGTAATCCTTCTCGGCCCCGGAGATTAGGGGGCGGGCCGCGCCGCGCCCAGTACCACTGGTCGTTCATGGCGGCCGAGGCGTTGAACGGCACTGATCCGGTGACCGGGCGGTGGTGAGCCAGCGCACGCTCCCCGGGTCAACCGTGTGGAAATTCCCCGATACCGGATCCCAGGCCGTCGGTTCGCCGCCGGGTATCCAGCGCACCGCCTGTGGCCCGCCCCGGGAGAGATGCAACCCCAGAGCCGGTGGGCCGACCGTCGGGAGTGGCCTCTCGGGCAGGCTCAGACCGGTGTTACGACAGAGCCATTGATTGGCGCTCGCGGGATCGGCCGGCACATCCCGCCAGCCAACGGGCAGACCGAATTCCCGCGCCAGCAGGGCCATCGCGCCGCGATGGGGTGCAGCCGGTGAATGGATTGCCGCGATGCTGCCCCGCGCCATTGGCGGGCGGCTGCCCTCAACACCGATCCCGGCAAGCCACAGCCTGTGCTGGGTCACTCCGGCTGCCAGCGCGAAGACGGGCAGGACCAGTAGCCAGCGGTACGGCCGCCATCGGCATTGCCTTGTCGGAATGGCCGTGACACGTCCCGACGCAAGCCATGCGGTGATGCCAATGCTGATGGCCATCAGCAGGAAAACGCCGAGGCCCGGGAGCCCCGTTCGTTCGCGTTGCGGCGTTAACGTCACCCGGGCTACGCCGCGTTGGTAGGCGCGAAGCAATGTCTTTCGCTGGCCATTGGGCCGGAGGAGGGCGCTTGGTCCGCCGTTGGCGACCACGAGCGCGGGCACACCGGCCCGAGCCGTCTCCCGCTGGATCGCGCGCTGATGCATCCGCGCCAGGAACGGGCTGCCCAGGTAGGCATTATTGGTGGGGTTGATGACCAGCGCGGTCCCCTTGCCCGTCGCCATTTCAAGGGCCTCCGGGTGACCGGCGTCGGAGCAGATCAGTGGGGTGAGTCCATCCGCGGTTGCGGGACTCGACGCCTTGTTTGCGGACGCCGGCAAGAGATGGGATTCCGCGAACGGTATCGGCTGGTGCTTGGGCCATACCCGAGTCCGCCCGTCTTCCAGCCGTGTCTGCACAACGCTCGCCACGGATCCTGGGGCAAGATACCGATAGCCGTGTCGGAACTCGTGCCGGTCCGGTCCCCCATCGATTGTCCAGTCGGGTCGCAGGTAACCCGGGGCCGACGACTCGGGCCATACCACCCCATCCGTCCCCAGTGCCCGGGCGGTCTGGTAAAGGCGCGCCTGGCGGGCTTTGATGCGCTCGAGTACGCCATCATTGATGGCTCGATCCCGGTCCCACGGCCTGATGTCGGTCTGGATGACAGCAATGGAGCGCGCCGGAAACGATTGAACCGTTTCCGTGACGAACTGGACAACGACGGGTGGCAGGATCAATGCCGTGATCGCGATCCCGACGCGGATGAGCGCCGCCCCGGCGTTCCATTGCCCGCTTGATATACGCATCAGGGCGAGGGCGAGCATGGCCTGGAAGCAGGCAATAATGAGGTCGGCACCGAGGATGCCGGCGCTCTGGACAAGACGCATGTGGGCGCTGTGGGCGGGAGCAAACACACTCAGTGACAGCGGCAGCCCGGCCCGCCGCACGCCGGCGAGCAGGAGGCACAGCACGCCAAGGCAGAGCAGGAGCCGCAGTCCATTGGTCCGTCCGGCGGTGTCGGCGGCCACGACGCCGATCACTGCGAAAGGCAGCATGGCGAGGACCGTTCCGCCGGCAACCGCGGCGGTCTCGCCCGGGGCGATTGGCCCAAGTACAAACCCCAGCGGCAGGCCAATGGTTAGCAGCGCATTGACGATGCGCTCATGGCGCGGTCGGTTCCATCGGCTGAGCCAGGGAACCAGCCAGACCAATCCTGCCAACGTGTAGTCGGTCGGTGGCAGCGCGAGGATACCGAGCAGGCCGGACAGCAGCCCGGGCATGCTCAGCGGTGGCTTTGCCCGGCCCGGCCGAGTGACTCGATCGCCTCGCGAACGGCCAGCAGGTCCGGGCGCCCGGCACTCACCGGTGCGAGCTCCTCGTGCCGCGCGAGCAGGGCGCGAGCGACCTGCAGATGGATCATGGCCAGGTTGTAGGTTGCGAGGACATGACCCGGATCACGGTCCAGGACTGCGTCGAAATGCTCGATTGCCGTGCTGTCCCTGCCACGTCCATAGGCAATCAGGCCGAGTTGGAAGTGCGGCGAGACGAGCTCCGGCGAGGTCGCAATCGCGCTTTCATAACCGTTTCGTGCGGTCTCCAGGTCACCCTGTGCCAGCGCCTGGTCGGCCTCCTCAAGCTGCTCTACGGTATCTGGACGATCAAGCCCCGCGGTGGCGAGACACCCCTGCAGGATAAGCGCTGGCAGGCAGAGCGTCGTGATGCGACGGGACCGGTCTCTCATGCCGCGACTCCCTCGATCCGGAAAGTCCCCCCGACAAGATTCGTCGGCAGGAAACCGGCGCCGGTCTCGATCGTCGCATAGGTCCCCGATGGGGCACGGACGACGCGACCCGGCGGCACGGATGAGTGCTGCGAGAGCACGCGAAGACGCGCATCCAGATTGGCGATATCAATGGGGTATCGCATTCCGACGGTATGGATGCTGCCACCCGGGATCAGTAGTAGTCCGGATCCCGGTGATGGCGGCGAATCCGTACCAAGCAGACCGATCAGCCGTGTCAGCCATCGGTCTGCAACGGTGACCCGAATGCCGACGATTGTCTTTTTATCGCGACAGGCGATCGCGATGATGCATCCATCCGGAACCGTGGAGCTCAAAGCAGGCCTCCCTCCATGAATTGCAGGGCGATGGGGAATCCGATGATCAGAAAGGTCACCGGGAAGAGCAGACCGACCAGGGGCAGAAGCATCTTTACCGGCGCTTCATTGGCCTTTTTCTCGGCGGCGGCAAAGCGCTCGCGGCGACGCTGGGCGGCCTGGTCGCTCAGGGTCTGGCTGATTGCCGCACCGGTTTCGTCCGCCTGCACAATGGCGGCGACGAAACCGTGCACGGCGTTCAGATCGATACGCTCCGCCATCCGCTCTAGGGCCTCGTTGCGGCTGGTGCCGGTGCGGATTTCGCGGGTGATCCGGTGCATCTCGTCGCGTAGCGGGCCGGCCTCGAGCTGTGCGGTGCACTGTGGCAATGCCGCACTGAAACTGAGGCCCGCGCGCACCGATAGCCCGAGCAGCTCAAGGAGTGCGGGGAATTGCCGGGCGATGCCGCGCTGGCGGCGCAGACCCTGATCACGGAGCCAGATCATGGGGTAGGCATAGCCGAGGAGGCCGAGGCCGAACGGCAGCCAGGGCCCGGCCAGGTCCATGGATTGCAGCGCCGGTGTCGCAACGAGGCCGCCTGCAAGGGCAACCGTTGCGGTCAGCCATCGCAGCACGGCGAGTTCATCCGGCAGCAGGGCGTAACCCATCCCGGCCCGCTCCAGCCGACCCTGAAGGAAACGGCGCTTTGCCTCGCCGGGTTGACCGGCACGCTCGGCGATCAGACGGGTCAGCGGCATGAGCAGCCGAAACAGAGGTGGAGACGGATCGCGCCAGGGATCATCGCGTCGCCAGTGCCGCGGGTTGACCAGCTCGACGAGGGCGGCGAGGCCCGCACCGGCGCAAAGGCCGAGCAGGGCGACCGCCAGGGGGGCGAGCCATTCAGACATCGATGGCTACCATGCGGCGGATCGAGATCACCGCGAGCGTCATCATCACGCTGATCAGCGCAAGGACCGCCCATCCAACGGGATCAGTGAACAGCCGCTGCATCATGGCCGGTTGTTGCAGGTAGAGCATGCCACCGATACCCACCGGCAGCAGGCACATGACCCGACCCTGCATGCGTCCCATCGCGGTGAGCGCATCGATCCGCTCCTCCACCTGGGCGCGCTCGCGTAACGTCGACGCCAGTGTCTCGAGCGTATCGGCAAGATCGCCGCCGACCCGATGAGAGATCAGCACCGCATTGCGGAACAGACGGGTTTCCTCGGTGGGGACGCGGTTGACGAAGGCGGCCAGCACGCTGTCCATATCCTCGCCGAGTCGTTGTCGGCTCAGCATCAGACTGAATTCCTCTCCCAGGGGGGCCGAATAGCGGCGTGAGACAAGCTCCAGGGCGCGGCTGATGTTCGTGCCGGCGCGCAGGGAGCCGGCGAGCGCCTGCATGGCATCGGGGAGCTGGCGAATGATGGCTTGCTGACGCCGACGGCGGATGACAACGACAGCCAGACGCGGAAGTGCGAGGCTGCCTAGACCAGCCGCAACCGCGACCGGCCAGGGGAGCAGTATGGCCACTGCTATCCCGATCGATGCACCGAGTCCCAGCGCCAGCGAGAGGAGCTTGCGGGGCGGCAGGTCAACGAACTGGGCCCGCAGGTCACCCCGTGCGGTGTCTGCGACATGCCGCTGATAGCGCTGAAGCGCCGGGGCAAGGCCATCCGCCAGGGCGAGAAAGGCGAGAGCACCCCCGAGGAAGAGGCCGGTCAGTGATGACAATGTGGGCATCTCCATGCCCTCGAGACTGCGAGGACACGGAAGACGATTCAACTACCGCCGGTCGACTCCTTCGCGAAGTAGTCGGCGAGAAAGCGCTCGAAGGGTGGATCGTCCGCCGCCTCCATGGCCGCCTGTTCGGCGAGCGAGCGAGTCGCCTCGGCACCGAGGCGCTGACAGGTATCCCCGGTGAGTGGCCAGTCACGGATGGTCTGCGCATGCGCCGCGGAGATACGGAGGGCGAATTCGACGAATTCCTCGCGGTTGTCCCGCATCTCCCCGAGCACGCGTGCCGACGGCGTCTGATTGGCGTCGTCCACTGCCACTCGGTAGGCGTCAAGGATGCGACTGTAGCGTCCATCCTGATGCACCTCGTCCAGTAGCTCCGCGGGACCCTGCATGGCATCGAAGAGCTCGGCGGCCCAGGTGCGCAGGCCGACGCGCTCTCCATTGCCGCGGTAGAGCGTGAGAGCGGGGTTACGGCCGTCTCTCGCCACCAGGCCCTGATTGGCATTGATGTGATGCTGCTCAAGGGCATCGATGGGCGGGCTGTCCTGGAGCAGACAGAACAGCAGTAGTGTCTCCAGGAAGGCGATCTGGTCGGGGTGAATGCCGATCGGGTCGAACGGGTTGAGATCGAGCGCCCGAATCTCGACGTACTCCACGCCGGCCCGTCGCAGGGCATGGGTGGGTGGTTCGCCCGACCGGGCGATCGCCTTGGGCCGTACGAAGCTATAGTACTCGTTCTCGATTTGCAGCACATTGGTATTGAGTTGCCGCCACTCGCCATCCACCCGAGTGCCGATCCGCGCATATTCCGGGTCCGGCGTGCCGATGGCCGCGCGCAGGCTCCTGATGTAGGCATCGAGATCACTGTAGCTGATCTCCAGCGCCGCCTGGGCATTGTTCTTGTAGCCGATGTCGCTCATCCGCAGCGATGTCGCATAAGGCGCATAGAAAGTGTTTCGAGAGAACTCCGCGAAATCCAGGTTGCGGCCGCCGGTGAAGGATTTGCAGATGGCCGGTGAGGCGCCCATCAGGTAGGGCAGCAGCCAGCCATAGCGCTGGAAATTACGGATCAGGCGGAAATAGAAATCCGAGCGAAAGGCGGTGAAGCCACGTCCGTCCCCCTCGCGCGTCTGGACCGCCCGCAGGAAGGCCTCGCTGAATGAGTAGTTGAAATGGATGCCGGCGATGGCCTGCATGCTCCGGCCGTAGCGCCAGTCCAGGCCACGACGGTAGACATGCTTCATGCGGCCGATGTTGGAGCTGCCGTATTCGGCGATGGGGATGCTCTGCTCACCTCCCACGATGCAGGGCATGGAGGTGGCCCAGAGCAGCTCGTCATCGATCTGTGCATAGGTGTAGCGATGCAGGTCGCGCAGTCGTGCCAGTGCCTCGTTGCCATGGATATAGGCTGGCGTGACGAATTCCAGCAGCGCCTCGGAGTAGTCCGTGGTGATCTCCGGGTGGCAGAGGGCTGAGCCCAGACCCTTCGGATGGGGTGTCTGCGCAATCCGGCCGTCCCGCGTCACGCGCAGGCTTTCCTTCTCCAGGCCCTGACGGCTGCCGGCGAGCAGTCCGCGCTCTCCATGCTCCTGCAGGCGTATCACCCGACGCTCGGCACTGCGGTTCATGATGCTCCCGTGAGGGGTTGGAAAAACCCCGAATTGTGCCCTTGTCGCCCCGCTATTGGAATGGTCATGTTGCGGTGCGGCTGGCCAGGACCGCGTCTTGCTGGTTAAGGTCGGAGAAAACCTGGCCGATCATTGAGGAGGATCGCAAGATGACAAGAACCGCATTGGTCACCGGAGGGACCCGGGGGATTGGCGCCGCCATCGCCAGGGCACTGGGCGAAGCAGGGCATCGGGTCGTGGTGACCTACCAGGGCAATGATGAGGCGGCCGCCGCATTCACCCGCGATACAGGGATCCCCGCGAGCAAATGGGATGTCGCCGATTTCGAGGCCTGTGAGGCCGGCGTCGCCGGCGTTGAGGCGGAGCATGGTCCGGTGGACGTGCTGGTGAACAATGCCGGCATCACCCGCGACGGGACACTGCACAAGATGTCCGCGGAGGACTGGGATGCGGTCATCCGCACCAATCTCACCTCAGCGTTCAACATGACTCGGGCGGTGATCAACGGAATGCGCGATCGCGGTTTCGGCCGGATCATCCAGATCTCCTCGATCAATGGCCAGAAGGGCCAGATGGGCCAGGCCAACTATGCAGCGGCCAAGGCCGGACTGGTCGGTTTCACCAAGTCGGTCGCCCAGGAGAACGCCCGTCGGGGCGTCACTGCCAATGTCGTGGCACCCGGCTATATCGGGACCGAGATGGTGGCCGCCGTCCCGGAAAACGTTCTCGAGAAGATCGTTGGACAGATTCCGGTGAATCGCCTGGGCGAGGCCGAGGAGATCGGTCAGGCGGTGGCCTATCTGGCGAGTGATGCAGCCGCGTTCGTCACGGGTTCGACGCTGAGCATCAACGGCGGCCAGTACATGGTCTGATCCCCCTAGTGGGAATCACGGAATAGGCGCAGCCCCTGTTCGTCGATCAGGCGTTGCGCCTTGTTGATCGTCATCTCCGCGGCGACCTCCTGGCTGCCGTAGACATCCGCCCGGACAAACTCCGTCGCCCGAGGCGTGCCGTCCACCTCCGTGGTGATTCGCCCGCGGATTCGCCATCCGCCGGGGTCCCTCGCCGGTATGGCCGTGATGGTATAGCCCTGATATTCGGTCTCGGCGGCGACATCCGGGGGATTGTCGGCGCCGTTCTGACCCATCATGCTGCGCAGGAATCGAATAATCATGGGGCAACGATGCCCTGTGGGCGCACGGCAATCAAGGGACTCATGAGGGTAGCGGAGATGGGAGAGCGTCTGGCATTCCTGCGTGGATTCATGGCACGGCCGAAGGAGGTGGCATCGCTGGTTCCCAGTTCGCGCTTTCTGGAGCGGCGCATCAGTCGTGTCATCGATGCCGGCGAGGCCCAAACCGTGGTCGAACTCGGCCCCGGCACCGGCGGCACGACCCGGGCGGTGCTGGCGGAGTTGCCGGCGGACGCCCGGCTGCTGGCAGTGGACACCAATCCGGCATTCGTCCGGCGCCTGAAGGCCATCCGTGATCCGCGTCTGATCGTCGCCGAGGGCAGTGCGGAGGATCTCCCGGCGATCCTCGAGGCCCATGGCCTGACGCGGCCGGATGTCATCTTCTCCGGGATCCCTTTCTCCACTATGCCCGAGGAGACCGCCCACGGCATTCTGGCCGAGGTCTGGCGCGTGCTGGCGCCGGGCGGGCGCTTCATGGCCTACCAGTTCCGGGATGCGGTGCTGCGTCGCGGCCGGCCCATCATGGGCGAGCCATTGGTGGAGTGCGAGTGGGTCAACCTCCCGCCCATGCATTTCTACTCCTGGGACAAGTCCGGGCGTTCCGGAAGCCGCCGTACCACCGGCAGGGCCACGGCGCCGTAGAGCAGGATGGGCAGGATCGCGAGCGGCGGGGTGTCGGTGATGTCGGCGACCATGCCACCGAGCAGGGGTACGAAAAAGTTGGTGATCGAGCCGATGGCAAACATGGTCGCGGCGAGGGCGGCCGTGTCGGTCCCCCGGGTGTAGAGCGGGGGCAGCGCCACCATCAGGATCAGGAGCATGCCCGCCGCCAGTCCCGTGGGGACGAGGGTGGCGAGCCCGAGCCAGCCGGGCAGCAGGACAAAGCCGGTCAGACCACAGAGCCCAACGCCCATCAGGATCATCAGCGGCATGGCACGTCCGATCCAGTATCGACCCAGCCAGAACATCAGTGCCGAGGCGAGGAGCTGCGTGGTATTGAACATGACCAGCGCCTCGGTGAGCAGATCGCCGTCGCCGCGCCCCGCCAGCACGGTGCCCATGTAGGCATTGGTGCCAAAGAAGATCGAGCCGCTTGCGCCCAGTAGAATGCCCAGTTGCCAGACAAGGGGCTTGCGCCAGTCCGGCAGCCAGTGTCCTGAGTCATCGCCATCCCGCTGCCAGGGACGGCTCAGCAGGCGCACGCCGAGGGCCGGGATCAATGCAGGCAGCGACCAGAACACCAGCGCCAGACGCCAGTCGTCCTCCGCCAGCGGCAGCATGACTGGCAGCGTCAGCGTGGAACCAATGACCTCGCCGACGAGCATCCCGTTCATGTAGACGGCCGTCCCCAGCGCGATCCGCGATGGCCACCACTCAGTGAGCAGGGTCGGCAGCGCGGGCTGGATCCCGGCGATGGCGACCCCCATGATGGCCGTGGCACTGAAAAGCGCAGCGACATCGCCAAGCCCCCGGGCTGATGAACTCAATGCCACCAGCACCAGTGCCGCGATCAGGGTGCGGCGGGCACCGATGCGACTGATCAGCCAGGAGGCGGCGAGCCCGGCGACCGCCAGCATAAGGATGGGCAGGGTGGTGAGCGCCCCGGTGGCGGCCTCGCCAAGATCGAGGTCACGCGCAATCCGGGGTGCCAGCGGCGGGGCCACCAGCACCGTCAGGCGCAGGTACAGCCCCGTCGACCAGAGCAGCAGCAGTACGATCGGCGTCGAGGGGCCTTTCTGCGTCGATGCGTCCATGTAATCCTTGCCGGTGAAACGCGGGACTCTAGCATTCATGGAGGTAAGGGATGCGTCGGTTGGTCGACGGACAGGGCACGGAATGGAGCATTGATGTCCTCTTTGGCTCCTATGGCACCTACTACCTCGTCTTCAGCGCCGCGGGCGGCGGCGAGGTGCGGAAGCTCGCCATTGGTGCCGACTCGCAGCGCGAGGCGGTGGATGCCCTCGGCGCTATGGACCACCCGGCCCTGGCCTCCGCGCTCGCCGATTCCACGGGCTTTGACGATACCTCGCCGCTGGGTTTCTGAATGGTCAGCGGGCAATACCCCGGCGGTGTTATTGATCTGCGTCTGCATCGGCCGCAGACCCGGCTCGTCCTTGTCGAGCAAACGTTGATGGCGCTGCGGCCCGGGGAGGATGTCCTGCTGGTCTTCCCGGCGCCGCCCGTCCGTCTGCCGGGCTATATCGAGCGCATCTACCCGAGTCGGTTCGAATTCACGCCGGTGGAGGACGGTCCCGCGTTCTGGAGCCTTCACGTCCACCCACTCGAGCCCTGACGGGTCAGTGCATCACGGTCAATCGGCCGGAGTGCTTGTTGATTGTCCGCTTTCCGGCGGTCTGCAGCGCGATATCGATCATGCGGTTGGCAAAGCCCCACTCGTTGTCGAACCAGCAGATGAGCTTGATGAGCTGGTTATCGATGACACGGAGCTGGGTGAGGTCGACGATCCCCGAACGCGGGTCATGGGCGAAGTCCAGGGAGCTGACCGGGTCCGCACAGACCCCGAGAATATCTCGGTACCGGCCATTGGCGGCGCTGTTGAGGCATTCGAGCACGTCCGCGGCACTGGCCTGACTCGACACCTCCAGCGTCAGGTCCAGCGTCGAGACCATCGTGGTTGGCACGCGCAGGTGCAGGCACTCGAAACGTCCATCCAGATCCGGCATAAGCCGGGCGATGCCCCGATCCAGCGCGGTATTGACCGGTGTCACGGCATTGAGGGCCGCGCGGTTGAGTCGCAGCCGATTGCCGCTCAGCGTATCGGAGACCGGCTGGTCATTCATCGCCGAGTGGATAGTGGTCACGGTGCCCCGGCGGATGCCAAACGCCGTACCCAGAGTATCCAGTACCGGGATGATGCAGTTGGAGGTGCATGACCCGGCGGAGAGGATCCGGTCGCCGGATCGGAGCTTGCAGTGGTTGAACCCCGGGATGATCGTCATATCCACATCCGCGCTGGCCGGCTGGGAGTAGAGGACGCGTCCGGCACCGGCATGGAGATGCTCCTCGGCCAGCGCCCGGGTGCCGGGCTGTCCCGAGCATTCCATTACCATGTCGATGCGGAGCTCCGACCAGGGCGCATCGGCCGGGTTGACGCCGGGAAGCAGTTTGACGGGCTGGATGCCGACGCGCATTCCATCGGACATCAGCGAGACGTCCTCGGCCAGCGTGCCATGGTTGCTGTCATACCGGGTCAACAGGGCAATCGACTCCGCATCGGCGGGCTCATTGATGGCCATGATCTCGAGCGCTTCGGTGTCCCCGCGCTGCTGCATTGCACGCAGTACGGTCCGCCCGATGCGACCGAAGCCGTTGATGGCAATGCGATAAGCCATGTCCTGTATTCCTCCGCAAATCCCCGGCTTTATGGCATCCTCTCAATCGCGCAATGATACGCCGGCAGGATCGCTGATGGCAGAACTCGAGCACAGTCATCATCCCGAAGATATCCAGCGTCGTCTCGCCGAGGGCCGTCGACCCAGCTACCTGCGCGACGCCATCCTCGGTGGCATCGATGGCTGTGTGACCACCTTCGCCGTGGTGGCCAGCGTGGCCGGTGCGGGGTTACCTGGCGTGGTGGCTTTCAGCCTGGGGCTTGCGAGTCTGATCGCCGACGGCTTCAGCATGGGGGTGAGCAACTACCAGGGGGTGAAAAGCGATCGCGATGCGGTGGCCCAGGCCCGCGCCACGGAAAACCGCCATATCCGACAGGTCCCCGACGGTGAGCGAGAGGAGATCCGGCAGATCTTCGCCCGCAAGGGCTTCGAGGGGGATGTCCTGGAGAAGATCGTCGAGACCATCTCCTCGGATGAGTCGCTCTGGATCGAGACCATGCTGCGCGAGGAGCACGGCCTGGAGCTCGAGGGCGTTGATCCGATACGTGCTGCGCTGTGGACCTTCGGCGCCTTCGTGCTGGTCGGGGCGATACCGCTGCTGCCTTTCATGCTCCCGGCGCTTGGCGTGGACATCGCCTTTGCCGTGAGCAGTACCCTGACCGCGATCACCTTTTTCGGGATCGGCTTCGTGAAGGGGGTCATCGTGGGGGAGGGACGGGTTCGTGCCGGCATCGAGACCCTTTTGATGGGGGGTGGGGCTGCGCTCATTGCCTATTTCGTTGGCGGGGTGTTCGAGCCCATGATGACGGAAATGGGCCTTGCAATCTCCGGCTGACAGATCGAGGAGTCGTTATCATGAATCACCAACCGAAAATCATCCTGGTCCCGGTGGATGGATCCGAGGGCGCCAGCGATGCGGCGCGTTACGCCGCCAGCCTCGCCGAGGGGCTGCATATCCCGCTGCGGCTGCTCTACGCCTTTCCCAAGGATCCGGTGGACATGTTCGGCGTGCCCACCGAGGCACCGCGCCCGGAAGAGCTTGAGTACTTCTCGCCGGATGCCTTCGCCCGGCTCCGTGATCAGAGCGCCGAGAAGGCATTCGCCGCCACCCGGGAGGTACTGGGCAGCACGGATGTCGAGGTCCAGGAGCAGATCATTGGCGGCAGCCCCGCCGAGGCCATCGTCGAGCATGCGGCGACAGAGGAGGCGCCCATGATTGTTATCGGCCGCCGCGGGCTCAGTGGCTTCAAGGAATTGCTGCTCGGTAGCGTCAGCCAGCGGGTGCTGCATCACGCGGCGTGTCCGGTCACGGTGGTTCGCTGAGTCCCGGCGTGGGCGAGGACGCGACCGACGCGACACTGGACCGACTGGCGTCGAGGGTCGGGGCCACGCTGCTCGCGGAGGACCTTGTGCTGGTCACCGCCGAGTCCTGCACAGGCGGGTGGGTGGCCAAGACCTGTACCGATCTGGCCGGCAGTTCCCGATGGTTCGACTGCGGGCTTGTCACCTACAGCAATTCGGCAAAGCAGCGGCTGCTGGGCGTGCCCCGGGAGACGCTCACGGCGGCCGGTGCGGTCAGCCTGGAAACCGCCGAGGCCATGGCAAACGGTGCGCGGAATGGCGATGCCAAGCGGGTCTCGGTGGCCATTACCGGCATCGCCGGTCCGGGGGGTGGTAGCGCGGACAAACCTGTCGGGCTGGTCTGGTTCGCCTGGGCAATCCCCGGACAGGATGTGTCGGCCGAGTCCGCGGTGTTCGACGGTAATCGCGAAGCGGTCCGCCGGCACAGCGTGGCTCACGCCCTCGGCGGCCTGCTGAGCCGGCTTGGCATCGATGTCGGTTCCTGATCCCCGTATCCGCCACTTCCTTGCGCTTGATCCGCCGCCACCGGTCCGTGCCGGCCTGAGACACTGCCGGCTTGCCACGGGTGACGAGCAGGCGCGCCGGGTGCATCCGGCCGACTGGCACATGACACTGGTCTTTCTCGGCAAGGGGTATACGGCGGAGGCCATCCTCGGGGCCGTGGAACCGGTGGTCGCCGCCTCACCAGGCTTCGACCTGCGCCTCGAGGTTGCCGGGCACTGGCGTCACGGCGGTATCGCCTGGATGGGGTTGCCGGATCGGCCGGCGCCGCTGATCAGCCTTCAGGCGGCGCTCGTGGAGGCGCTTGAGCCGCTTGGCCACAAGCCGGGTCATCTGCCATTCCGGCCTCATGTCACCCTTGCCCGGCGGGCCGCCTCGCCCCCGGTGCCCGGCGGCATTGCCGACTGGCCCGTCCGGGCGGTGACACTCATGCGGGGTGTCGAGCCCATGCCGGATAGCGGGCCGCGCTATGAGCGGCTCCGGACATTGCCGCTTGATGGCCAGCGTGCGGCCGACGGTACCTGAGCGGCGATCGGCGGGGTGGGCGGTTTACCGGGACTATGGGATAATTCCGGTTTGAATAACGGGTTATCTACCAAGGGTTGAGCATGGACGAAGATCGCAAGAAGGCACTGGGCGCAGCCCTCGGCCAGATCGAAAAGCAGTTTGGCAAGGGTGCGGTCATGCGCATGGGCGATGCCCGTGCCGTCGGCAATGTGCCGGTGATCTCCACCGGTTCACTGACGCTGGATGTCGCACTGGGCGTGGGCGGTATACCCCGCGGCCGGGTGATCGAGATCTACGGGCCGGAATCCTCCGGCAAGACGACGCTCACCCTGCAGGCGATTGCCGAGGCGCAGCGCGCCGGCGGCACGGCAGCATTCGTGGATGCCGAGCACGCGCTCGACCCGGATTATGCCGGCAAGCTGGGCGTGAATGTCGATGAGCTGCTGGTCTCGCAGCCGGATACCGGCGAGCAGGCGCTGGAGATCGCCGACATGCTGGTGCGCTCGAGCGCCGTGGATATTGTGGTGGTCGACTCGGTGGCCGCGCTCACGCCGAAGGCGGAAATCGAGGGCGAGATGGGCGACTCCCATGTCGGCCTGCAGGCCCGGCTGATGTCCCAGGCACTGCGCAAGCTCACGGCCAACATCAAGCGCTCCAACACCACCGTCATCTTCATCAACCAGATCCGCATGAAGATCGGCGTGATGTTCGGCAGCCCGGAGACCACCACCGGCGGCAACGCGTTGAAGTTCTACTCGTCGGTCCGCATGGACATCCGCCGCGTGGGTGCCATCAAGAAGGGCGACGAGGTCATCGGCAACGAGACCCGGGTCAAGGTGGTCAAGAACAAGATGGCGCCACCGTTCCGCCAGGCGGAATTCGAGATCCTCTACGGGGAAGGCATCTCGCGGGAGGGCGAGCTCATTGACCTCGGGGTCAAGCACGGGCTCGTCGACAAGTCCGGTGCGTGGTACAGCTACAACGGCGACCGCATCGGCCAGGGCAAGGACAACGTCCGCAATTTCCTCAAGGACAATCCGGACATCGCCGAGTCCATCGACCGTGCCCTGCGCGAGCAGTTGCTCAAGGCGCCGGTACGGGACCCGGAAAAGGATCCGGCGCAAGAGGGCGAGGCTGACGCCTGAACCCGATGGAGCAGGCAGAGGACGACGCCGAAGCGATACGCGACTGCAGTATCCGCCTGCTCGCCCGACGTGAGCACTCGCGCCTTGAGCTTCAGCGCAAGCTCGAGGCGCGCGACTTTGTGCGGGGCCATATCGGCCCGGTCCTCGATGCGCTGGAATCCGAGGGACTGCTCAGCGACGCGCGTTTTGCGGAGATGTTCTCGCGGACGCGCCTCGAGAATGGGCAGGGGCCGCTCAAGATCCGGGCCGATCTCCAGGCGCGCGGGGTGAGTGGCGAAGTCATTGACCATGCGCTCGAACTTGTCGACGATAGCTGGCTTGTGCATTGTCGCGCAGCCTGGCAGCGCCGCTTCGGGGTGGCGCCGGCGGACCGGCGGGCGTGGTCCCGGCAGGCCAGATTCCTGGCGAATCGCGGTTTCAGTGCGGAACACGTCCGGCGGGTGCTCGATGAGGTCGCCGAAGACGATGCAGACATGGGCAGCTAAAAGCGAAAGGGCATGAACAAGAGCAGCGCAGATATTCGCAGGGCATTCCAGACGTTCTTCGCCGAGCGCGGTCACGAGATCGTCCCCAGCAGCTCACTGGTGCCGGCGAATGATCCGACGCTGCTCTTCACCAATGCCGGCATGGTGCCGTTCAAGGACGTCTTCCTTGGCCGTGAGCACCGCCCCTATCATCGTGCGGTCAGTTCCCAGCGCTGCGTGCGCGCCGGCGGCAAGCACAATGACCTCGAGAATGTCGGCTACACCGCCCGCCATCACACCTTTTTCGAGATGCTGGGCAATTTCAGCTTCGGTGACTACTTCAAGCGGGATGCCATCCGGTATGCCTGGGCGTTTCTCACCGATACGCTGGAGCTGCCGGCAGAACGCCTCTGGGTCACGGTCTATGAGGAAGACGACGAAGCAGCCGAGATCTGGCTCAACGACGTGGGGGTGGATTCGTCCCGCTTCTCCCGGATCGGCGCCGCGGACAATTTCTGGTCCATGGGGGATACCGGTCCCTGTGGGCCCTGCTCGGAGATTTTCTACGATCACGGCCCCGACGTGCCGGGCGGCCCGCCGGGGACGCCGGAGGAGGACGGGGACCGCTACGTCGAGATCTGGAATCTCGTGTTCATGCAGTATGACCGGGGCGCCAACGGCGCGCTGACGCCGCTGCCGAAACCGTCCATCGATACCGGCATGGGCCTCGAGCGCATCGCCGCCGTTGTCCAGGGCGTCACCAACAACTTCGATATCGACCTCTTCCGCAGCCTGGTGGACGCGGCGGCGAAGCTGGCCGGTACCGACGATCGCGAGAGCAGTTCCCTGCGCGTGATCGCCGATCACATCCGGGCCTGCGCATTCCTGGTCGTCGACGGCGTCCTGCCGAGCAACGAAGGCCGCGGTTATGTCCTGCGCCGTATCATCCGGCGCGCTGTTCGCCATGGCTACAAGCTGGGCGTCGAGGAGCCCTTTTTCTGGAGGTTGGTCGAGCCGCTGATTGAAGAGATGGGCGATGCCTATCCGGAGCTGCCCCACAACCGTGAGCTGGTGGAGCGTGTGCTGCGCCAGGAGGAGGTGCGTTTCCGCGAGACCCTGGAGCAGGGGCTTCGACTGCTCGCGGAAGACCTCGAGAACCTCGATGGCGATACGGTGCCCGGGGAGACGGTGTTCAAGCTCTACGACACCTATGGATTCCCGGTGGATCTGACCGCGGATGTGGCCCGGGAGCAGGGACTGCATCTGGACATGGAGGGTTTCGAGGCGGCCATGACCTCGCAGCGGGAGCGCGCCCGCGCGGCCAGTGTGTTCCGTGCCGAATACGGCGGGGCCGCCGATTTTGGCGGCACGACCACGTTCAGTGGCTACGATGTCATCGAGGATGCCGCCCAGGTGATCGGTCTCTATCGCGATGGGGGTGCGGTCCAGAGTCTCGAGCCCGGCGACCAGGGCATGGTTATCCTTGACCGCACGCCCTTCTATGCCGAGGCCGGTGGTCAGGTCGGCGATACCGGTTACCTCATCGCCTCTGGTGTGGAGTTCATGGTCGAGGATACCCAGCGCTATGCGCAGGCCCGGGGGCATCTGGGGCGGATGGTGAGCGGCCGACTGCAGCTCGGGGACGCCGTCGATGCGCGCATCGATGCGGCGCGGCGCGACCGAACGGCGCTCAATCACACGGCGACGCATCTGCTGCATGCCGCGCTGCGCGAGGTGCTCGGCGAGCATATCCACCAGAAGGGCTCGCTGGTCGCACCCGACCGACTGCGCTTTGACTTCGCGCACTTCGAACCGATCACCACGGACCAGCTCCGCGAAATCGAGGCCCTGGTCAACGCCTGGATCCGCCGGGACGAGTCGGCCGAGATCTTCGAGACCGACTATGACGACGCCATTGAAATGGGCGCCACGGCCCTCTTCGGCGAGAAATACGGCGACCGGGTTCGGGTGGTGCGCTTTGGTGACTTCTCCACCGAGCTTTGTGGCGGCTGCCACATTAATCGCACGGGACGCATTGGGCTGTGTGCGATCACCACCGAGGGCGGTGTCTCAGCGGGTGTGCGCCGTATCGAGGCAATCACCGGTGCGGCGGCCATCCAGAGGATGCAGACGCAGGCACGGACGCTGGAGCAGTCGGCGGACCGGCTCCGGGTATCGCCGGATAATCTGCTGGCGCGGCTCGATCAGGAGACCGATAAGGTTCGGGAGCTGGAGCGCGAGCTTGGCCGGCTCAAGCAGAAGCTGGCCAGCCAGGCCGGCAGTGAACTGGCGGACAGTGCCCGCGAGGTCAACGGGGTGCGGGTCCTGGCGGCCCGCATCGAGGAGGGCGGCGACTCGCTCCGTGACACGGTCGATCAGCTCAAGAACAAGCTGGGTACCGCGGCGATCGTCCTTGCGGCGGCCGATGGCGACAAGGTGCGCCTGGTGGCCGGCGTGACGCCGGATCTCACCGATCGGCTGCGGGCCGGCGATCTGGTCAATCATGTGGCGGCGCAGGTCGGCGGGCGCGGCGGCGGCCGGGCGGATTTTGCACAGGCGGGTGGCAGTGACCCAGCGGCGCTTCCGGCGGCACTGGAGTCGGTGACGGCCTGGGTGCAATCGCATATGGAAAATGAGAAAGGATAGGCATGTCCCTGATTGTGCAGAAGTTTGGCGGCTCGTCAGTCGCCAACATCGAACGGATAGAAAACGTCGCGCGCAAGGTGATGGCCTCGCGCGATGCCGGACACGACGTGGTGGTGGTGGTTTCCGCCATGAAAGGCGAAACCGATCGGCTGACCGATCTGGCGCATGCCGCCGCGCAGACGACAACGCCCCGTCCGCGTGAACTTGACCTGATCCTGTCCACCGGCGAGACGGTGACCATTGCGCTGCTGACCATGGTGCTGGAGCGGCTGGGCGCGCCGGCACGCTGCTATACCGGCGCACAGGTACGCATCCTCACCGACAGTGCCTTCAGCAAGGCACGAATCCAGGACATCGACGCCGAGATTATCCGCGATGATCTGGGCTCCGGGCGGATCGTGGTGGTTGCCGGCTTCCAGGGTGTGGACGAGAACGGCTCCATCACAACGCTGGGTCGCGGCGGTTCCGACACCACGGCCGTGGCGCTCGCGGCCGCGCTGGAGGCGGATGAGTGCCAGATCTACACCGATGTCGATGGCGTCTATACCACCGATCCCCGGGTCGTCCCGACAGCCCGTCGACTCGACCGGATTACCTTTGAGGAGATGCTCGAACTCGCGAGCCTCGGCTCCAAGGTATTGCAGATTCGTGCTGTCGAGTTCGCCGGCAAGTACCAGGTTCCGTTGCGGGTGCTCTCCTCCTTCGAGGACGGGCCCGGCACGCTGATCACGATGGAAGGAGAAGACATGCAGCAGGGCAGTATGGAAGAGCCCCTGATCGCAGGAATCGCATTCAACCGCGACGAGGCCAAGCTGACGATGATCGGTGTGCCGGATACACCGGGGATCGCGGCGCAGATTCTCGGGCCGGTTGCGGATGCCAACATCGAAATCGACATGATCGTGCAGAACATCAGCAATGATGGTCTGACGGACTTTACGTTCACCGTGAACAAGAGCGAGTACGAGCGCGCCCTGGATATCCTGCGCAAGCAGGCCGATGTACTGGACGCCCGTGAGGTCTTTGGCGACAGCAGCATCGTCAAGCTGTCGCTCGTGGGGGTGGGGATGCGCTCGCATGCGGGCGTGGCCAGCCTGATGTTCAACGCCCTTGCCGCGGAAGGCATCAATATCCAGATGATTTCCACATCGGAGATCAAGATCTCGGTGGTGATCGACGAGAAGTACCTCGAACTCGGCACGAGGGCGCTGCACAAGGCGTTCGAGCTCGATGACAAGTCGGGTCAGACGGTGACGGTCGAGGGCGAACCGGCCAAGGATTAGTCGAGTTGATTGGTCATGCGGGGGAGACAGCCCCCGCGCAGAAATATACAATCAGTGAAAATTAATTCTAAAAGCAAACCGGTTGGGGGGCTGCGGGGACGCAGGGCCGGTTATCTATTTGGGCACGGATCTTATGCGACCTGCCGGTAGTCCAAGCGGCATGCGGTTGCAGAACAATGAGGAGATGTCGGAATGCTCATTCTGACGCGCAGGGTCGGCGAAACCCTGATAATCGGTGACGACGTCGCGGTGACTGTCCTTGGTGTGAAGGGCAATCAGGTGCGGATCGGTGTCAAAGCGCCGAAGGATGTCACCGTTCACCGGGAGGAAATCTACGAGCGTATCCGTGGAGAGGGCGACCCCGCGGATGACGACGAAACCCCGAAGGAAGCCTGAGGCCATCGCCCGGCCGGTTTACGAACGAGGTACTGATCCCGTATCCTCTGCTTGTACATTGGAGAGGTGGCCGAGCGGCTGAAGGCGCTCCCCTGCTAAGGGAGTAAGGGCTTAATCGCCCTTCGTGGGTTCGAATCCCACCCTCTCCGCCAGACATGAAAATGGCCCCGCAGGGGCCTTTTTTATGTTTGACCGAAGCGCCGGATTCGAACCCACGAAGGGACAAAGAATGGGTTCGACCAACCATTGCAAAAGGCAACTATTTGTCGAGGCCGTCCTCCATGGGCTGGCGGGTCTCCGCGGCGGCTTCGCGGGCGATCTGCTGGAGGCGGCCGTAAAGTGCGTAGCGCCGGCTGTGCCATTCACCGATCGCACCCTGATCCGGGTCGTGACGGGCCTGCAGCGAGGACATCCGCGCCATCGCGTCGGTGAGGGTCGGCTGCGCCCCGGCGGCCACCGCGCCGAGGATGGCGGAGCCGAGCAGCACCGGCTCCGGCGTGGACGGCACGGTGACCGGATGGCCGGTGGCATCGGCGATGAGCTGCCGCACCAGCGTGCTGCGCCCGGCGCCGCCACTGATCACGATGGTCTCGATCCGGGCGCCGGCATCGGCCTGGGCCTCGATGATCTGACGTAGTCCGTAGCCGAGGCCGCAAACGCCGGCGATGTAGAGCCGAACCAGGCTTTCCGTGTCCGTGGCCATGCCGAGGCCGGCAATGACCGCCCGGGTATAGGGGTCGGCATGGGGCGCGCGGTTACCCAGGAACTCCGGGACCACATGCAGCCCCTCGGCAAGCCGGGCGGGACGCTCGCCCGGTTCCTCCCGTGCCTCCGCTTTCGCGGCCAACCAGGCCGGCAGCGACTGACCAGCGGCCGCCGCTTCAGCCTGTGCCTCGGCGCTCGCCGGGTGAAAGCGCAATAGCTGATCAATGGCCGCTCCGGCGGCGGACTGCCCGCCCTCGTTCAGCCACTGGCCCGGAACCATGGCGGAGTAGTAGGGACCCCAGATACCCGGCACGAAGACCGGCTCGGCAGTGGTGGTCATGGTGCAGGACGAGGTACCGAAGACATAGGCCATATGCCGGCTGGGCGCGGCGTCGCCGGCGGAGCCCACGGTGCCGATGCCGCCGGCATGGGCATCAATGAGCCCGGCGCCCACCGCGATCCCGGGCGTCAGACCCAGATCCATCGCCGCGGCATCGGTCAGCCCGTCGCCCAGCGGGGTGCCGGGGTCGACGATCCCGGTGCCGATACGCCGGAATCCCTCATCGGCCAGCTCCCCCAGTCCGATGTCGCGGAAATAACCGCCATCCCAGCGATCCTCATGGGCAAGATAGGTCCACTTGCAGGTCACGGTGCAGGTGGAGCGGGCGATGCTGCCCGAGGCCCGCCAGGTCAGGTAATCGGTGAGGTCAAAGAAGTGCGCCGCCTGCTGGAAGACCGCCGGGCGATGCTCCTTGAGCCAGAGCAGTTTCGGAGTCTGCATTTCCGGGGAGATGCGCCCGCCCACGTAGTCGAGTACCGCATGCCCGGTCAGGTTGATGCGCTCGGCCTGGGCGACGGCCCGGTGGTCCATCCACACAATGATGTTGCGGTCCGGATCCTCGCTGGGACCAACGGGCAGGGGGCTGCCTTCGGCATCGACCACCACCAGCGAACAGGTGGCATCGAAGCCGATGCCTTGGACCCGCCCGGGTTCGACGCCGCTCTCGGCAACCGCCTTGCGACAGGCGCTGGCCACCGCCTGCCAGATGGCCTCGGCGGACTGCTCGACAAAGGCCGGCGGCTCCCGGTAGACCGGGAAGCCGCAGGCCGCCGCCCCCAGCAGTGTGCCTTCGGCATCGAAGACGCCGGCCCGGGCGCTCTCGGTGCCGACATCGACGCCCATGTAGAGATCATCCATTGCCCCGGCCCCCATCACAGATCACAGCCCTGGGGCAGGATCACCAGGTCGCGGATCACCACGCCACGGGGCCGGGTGAGCATGAAGCACACGGCCTCGGCCACCTCGCACGCCTCCATCAGCGCGCCGGCGGCCTTCGCCTCCTCGAGCTTGGCGGCGGGCCAGTCATCGATGAGCGAGGTGATGACGGGGCCGGGCGCCACGGCGCCGACGCGAATGCCGTGCGGGATCATCTGCCGCCGGGTGGTATGCACAAAGCCCTGGATGGCGAATTTCGAGGCGGTGTAGACCGGCTCCCAGGTGACCGGCACCAGGCCCGCCACGGAGCTGGTGAACATGACATCGCCGGTCTGGCGCTCGATCATGTGGGGAAGGACGGTGCGCACACAGCGAAAGACCGCATTGACGTTCAGGTTGAGGACCCGGTCCCAGGTATCGGGATCGCCTTCGGAAACATCCCCGCCGACATAGGCGCCGGCGTTGGCATGGAAGATATCCAGATGCCCGAGCCTGGCGAGCAGGGCGGGCATCATCCCCGAGACCGCCGCGCCGTCCAGCAGATCCAGCGCGAGGGCATCGGCGCCGTCGCCCAGGGTGTCACAGGCCTGTTCAAGGGCCTGCTCATCGCGGTCGATGAGCACCACGCGGGCGCCTTCCTCGATCAGCGCCCGGGCGCAGGCGAAGCCGATCCCGGCGGCGGCACCGGTGATGGCGGCGGTCTTGCCGGCTAGTCTCTGGGTCATGATGCATTCTCCTCGAGGGTTTATCGGTTGTTATCCAGTGCGGTGGTGGAGGCCCGCTCGCGCAGTTGGCAGTGCAGGACCCTGGCCGACGGCGGGTCGTCATTGCCTTCCATGCGGGTACGAAGCCGCGCCCAGAGGGCGCCGGCCATGGCGGCGACCGGCTGGGCCACGGCGGTAATCGGCCGACGCCGGGCGCGCATCCAGGGATAGTCGTCGAAGCCCACCAGCGAGAGATCGCGGCCCGGATCGAGCCGGCGCTCCGCAAGGCAGGTGAGCACGGCGAGGGTGGTCATGTCGGTGACGGCGATGAGCGCGGTGGGGAGGGGCATCCGGTCGAGTTCATCGTGGAGCCTGCGTGCGCCCTCGTCGGGATCCGTGCCGAGCTCGACGATGCCTGCCGTCCCACCGGCAGTCTCGATCGCGCGCTGCGCGCCGTGGCAGCGCTCGCGGATGGCCTCCAGGCGCCGATCAGAGGCGGCCAGCAGCACTCGCCGGTGGCCCAGCGCGAGCAGATGCCGGGCGGCAAGTTCCCCGGCCTCGCGGTTGTCGATGCGCACGCTGTCCACTCCCCGCGCCTCGGCACCGCGGTCGGCGATCACTGTGGGCACGGGGAGCTCGCCGTCATCCAGCGATGCCGGCAGATGATCGGTGCAGGGCACCAGGATCAGTCCTGCGGGCTGCCAGGCGAGGAGGGCATCGAGGCGGCCGTGCTCGGTATCGATGTCGTTCTTGGCATTGGCCACCAGCAACTCGTAGCCGTCCGCGCCGGCGAGGCTCTCCACCTCGGTGACCAGGGCGGTGAAATGCGGGTCGGCGAGATCCGGGACCAGCATGGTGACCACGCGGCTGCGGCCGGAGCGAAGGTCGGCGGCCGCCCGGTTGGGCCGGTAGCCCATGGACTCGGCCAGTGAGCGGATCCTCGCTTCGAGGTCGGCGTTCACCGCCTTACGGCCGGTGAATACGTTGGAGACGGTGGCCGTTGATGCCCCGGCGGCCCGGGCCACTTCGCGAATGGATGGGCGGCGCTGGCTCACGATCTCCTCCCCGTCATCGTGCGCCCCGTTCTACGGTTAAACGTTTAACCTGTCAATCAATCGGGCCTGCGGGGGCGGTTCGCGGACAGTGGGTTCAGAGCTCGATCCGGCGTGGGGCCACGCTCTGGCGCACGTAGGGCACGATCTCGGCCACCTCGCCGGCCAGGCGCCGGCGCTTCACATCCCGCCAGTAGTCGGCGGTGAGCAGATCGCCGTGGGCCTCGAGGAAGGTCTGGCGCAGGAAGGCGGGCATGGCGAGGAAGCGGATGAACTCCTCGGGGAAGATGTCCTTCGGCCCCACGAAGCGCGTGGTGCCGTGGTCCATCAGCGGGAAGTCCTCATCGGGCTCGGGCAGCTCGTAGAAGCTGCAGTCGGTGACCAGCAGCACCTCGTCGTAGTCGTAGAAAACCACCCGCCCGGAACTGGTCACGCCGAAGTTCTTCAGCAGCAGGTCGCCGGCGAAGATGTTGGTCTCGGCAAGGTCCTTGATGCATCGCCCGTAGTCGAGGATGACGCGCTTGGCCTCGGCCTCGTCCACTTCCCGCACATAGAGGTTGAGCGGGCGTACCCGGCGCTCGACATAGGCGTGGCGAAAGACGAGCTGATCGCCGTCGATGCCCACCGTGCGTGGCGCCTCGCGCCGCAGCTCCTCGACCAGGGCCTCGGAGAAGCGGTCGCGGGGCAGCTCCAGGTTGCGGAAGTGCTGGGTGTCGATGAGCCGGCCGGCATGATCGTGGCGTGAGACCAGGCGATAGCTGTCATGGACGTCGTCGTGGGTGGTGGTCTTCGGCGGCCGGAAGACATCGCGCATGATCTTGAAGACCAGGTTGAACGAGGGGAGGGTGAAGACGATCATCACCAGCCCCGCCTCGCCGGCGGCATGCACGAAGTCGTCCTGCGTGTCCGAGAGGTGGTGCATGAGCTGGCGGTAGCGCTCGGTCTTGCCCTGGCGCAGGCGGCCCAGCACGGTGTAGAGCTCGTCGATGGGCTTGCGCGGCAGGATGTCCTTGAGGAACTGCACGGCCGCCACCACCGAGGTCGGGTCGGCAAAGTAGTAGGAGCGCGTGTAGGAGAACACCACGCCGATCTGCTCGGCGGTGAGCAGCACCGCATCCACCCGGATACCGTCATCGGTGTTGCGCAGGGCGACCACGATGGGCCGGGTGCCGTCGACGAGGCGCAGGCGCCCCACGAGGTACGCCCGGGTCCCCTGGAAGAAGTGGGTGTCGATGAACTCGAGGCGCAGGCAGTCGGCATCGGCCCCGCTGCCGCCCAGCCGCTCGCGGATGGTATCGGCCATCCAGCGGGCATCGGCGGCCTTCTCGGCATAGCTGCGCTTGAAGCGATAGTCCTGCAGGACCCGCCCGCAGACGGCGTCCAGATCGTTCCAGCAGGGATAGCGCCGCATGGTCAGCGACTCGATGCCTTCCTCCGGTGGCGGCTGGACGAATTCCACCGAACCGTTCACGCCCCGCGTACCGAACACCCGGCGCGTGATGGAGTTGAAGAAGGTCTTCATGAAGCCGGCGTCGGGCACCGCCTCCACGCGCAGGCCGAAGCACTCACGCACTTCCGCCCAGAAGCTGTGGCCGGCGAGGTCGTCGCCGAGCTCGGCATTCAGGGCCTTGACGGTGCGGCCCGCCCAGAGCTCGTAGAGCTCGACCCGGGCGGCGATATCCGCCATCTGCCCCTTCCAGTCCCGCTCCTCGAAGCGCCGCCCGGCGCGGGCGGTGATCCGCCGGAACTGGCGGTTGTAGCGGATGAACCCGTCATGGATGCAGCAGGCCGCGGCGGCCACCTGTCGGTAGTGCTGTTCGCCTCCGCTCATGGTCGCCTCCGCGGCCGCTGCCCGACGTCGGGGTTCAATCCTGCATGCGCTTGATCATCGCCTCGCCGAACTGCGAGCAGCTCACCTTGGTGGCGCCGTCCATCAGGCGGGCGAAGTCGTAGGTCACATGCTTGCTGGCGATGGCCGCATCCATGCCGGTGAGGATGAGATCGGCCGCCTCGCTCCAGCCCAGATGGCGGAGCATCATCTCCGCGGAGAGCACCAGCGAGCCCGGGTTGACCATGTCCTTGCCGGCGTACTTCGGCGCCGTGCCATGGGTGGCCTCGAATACGGCGTGGCCGGTCTGCTCGTTGATGTTGCCGCCCGGGGCGATACCGATGCCGCCCACCTGCGCGGCGAGCGCATCGGAGAGGTAGTCGCCGTTCAGGTTCATGGTGGCGATGACCTCGAAGTCCGTGGGGCGGGTCAGCACCTGCTGGAGGGTAATGTCGGCAATGGAGTCCTTGACCAGCACCTTGCCGGCGGCCACGGCGGCGTCCTGCTCGGCGTTGGCGGCCTCCTGGCCCTTCTCGGCCACGGTGCGCTCCCACTCGGCCCAGGTGTAGGTCTCCTCGCCGAACTCGCGCTCGGCGAGCTCGTAGGCCCAGGTCCGGAAGGCGCCCTCGGTGAACTTCATGATGTTGCCCTTGTGGACAATGGTCACCGACTTGCGCTTGTTATCGATGGCATAGCGGATCGCCGCGCGCACCAGACGCTCGGTGCCCTCGCGGGAGATCGGCTTGATGCCGAAACCGCATTCCTCGGGGAAGCGGATATTGGCGTAGGCCGACGGGAAATGCTCGGCGAGCAGTTCCTTGAACTTCTGGTTCTCCTCCGAGCCCGCCTCGAATTCGATGCCGGCGTAGATGTCTTCGGTGTTCTCCCGGAAGATGGCCATGTCCACCTGGTCGGGCTTCTTGACCGGCGAGGGGACGCCGTTGAACCAGCGCACCGGGCGCAGGCAGACATACAGGTCCAGGACCTGGCGCAGCGCGACGTTGAGCGAGCGGATGCCGCCGCCCACCGGCGTGGTCATCGGGCCCTTGATGGAGATCAGGTACTCGCGGATGGCCTCCACGGTCTCGTCGGGCAGCCAGGCGCCCACTTCATTGTTGGCCTTCTCGCCGGCGAGAACCTCCATCCAGTGGATCTTGCGCTTGCCCTCATAGGCCTTCTCGACCGCCGCGTCCACGACGCGCTGCATGACCGGCGTGATGTCCACCCCGATCCCGTCACCCTCGATGTAGGTGATGATGGGGTTGTCGGGGACATTCAGGACGCCGTTCTCGAGAGTGACCCGCGCGCCATCGGCGGGAACCTGGATTGTGCTCATAGTGATGCTCTCTTTTGCTGCATGGGCAACTCAAATCGCGCGCTATTCTTTCATATCCCCAATACGAAAACAGCAGTCGGATTTCGGCATCGGTTTGATCCGGCGCAAGATGATGGCGGGAAGTTGTCGGGTGACGGGCGTACGATAGGGCCATTGCCAACGCCCCGGAGCGTGCCTGACATGACCACTGCGGCTCCTGCCCGAATCCGCGAGATTCCCTATAATTACACGTCCTTTTCCGATCGCGAGATCGTCCACCGCTATCTCGGCGCCGATGGATGGGAGACGCTGGAGCGGCTGCGCTCCCAGCGCCGCACCGGGATCTCGGCACGGATGCTCTTCGAGGTGCTGGGCGATCTCTGGGTGGTGGGGCGCAACCCCTACATCCAGGAGGACCTGCTCGACAACGCCGGCCGGCGCGAGGCCCTCATCGGCGCCATGAACCATCGCCTTGATCAGATCGAGGCCCGGGCCGACGGCAACGCCGAGGCGCTGGCGCTCGCCGCCCGCTGTCGTCAGGCCGTGGCCGACTTCCAGGTCGCATTTCCCGCCACGCAGGCGCTCCGCGAGCGCGCCGGGAAGGCCTTCTCGCGGGTCACCGCCGCGCATAACATCGCCTTCGACGGCCTCACCCGGGTGGCCCACCAGACGGATGCCACGGACTGGCGGGTGGCGGTGCCGTTCGTCGTCCTCACCCCGGATACCGAGGCCGAGATGGCCGGCCTGGTGGCCGCCGCCTTCGAACTCGACCTCACGGTGATTCCCCGTGGCGGCGGTACCGGCTACACCGGCGGGGCCATCCCGCTCCATGAGCACTGCGCGGTGATCAACACCGAGAAGCTCGAGGGGCTGGGCCAGGTGGAAATGCGCTCACTGCCGGGGGTGGCCGAGCCGGTGCCCACCATCCGCGCCGAGGCCGGTGTGGTCACGCGGCGCGTGGAGGATCGCGCCGATGCCGCCGGGTATGTCTTCGCCGTTGATCCCACCTCCCGGGATGCCAGCACCATCGGTGGCAACGTCGCCATGAATGCCGGCGGCAAGAAGGCCGTGCTCTGGGGCACGACGCTCGACAATCTCGCCGGCTGGCGCATGGTCACGCCGGAGGCGGAATGGATCGAGGTCGAGCGGCTGGATCACAACCTCGGCAAGATCCACGACCAGGCGGAGGTGCGCTTTCGCATCACCCGCTACGGGCCCGACGGCCGAACCCCCCGCGGCGAACCGGAGGTGCTGGCCTTCCCCGGCGCGAGCCTGCGCAAGGCAGGGCTGGGCAAGGACGTCACCGACAAGTTCCTGGGTGGGCTGCCGGGCGTGCAGAAGGAGGGCTGCGACGGGCTGATCACCTCGGCGCGGTTCATCCTGCATGTCATGCCGTCCCACATGCGCACCGTCTGCATGGAATTCCACGGCCGCGACCTGCATCAGGCGGTGCCGGCCATCGTCGAGATCATTGATGACATCGAGGCCAATCCCGCCGTTGCCCTGGCGGGCCTGGAGCACCTGGACGAGCGCTATATCCGCGCCGTCGACTATGCGCCCAAGGGCGATCGCGGGACCCGTCCGCGCATGCTGCTGCTGGCGGACCTGGCGAGCAACGACGAGGCGGCCTGCCAGGCCGCGGCGGAGACCATGGTGGCGCGGGTCGAGGCCCGCGACGCGGATGGCTTTATTGCCGCCTCCCCGGAGGCTCGCCGGACCTTCTGGGCCGATCGTGCCCGCACGGCGGCCATCGCCGCCCATACCAACGCCTTCAAGATCAACGAGGATGTGGTCATCCCGATTGACCGGCTGGCGGATTACAGCGAGGGCATCGAGCGCATCAACATCATCCGCAGTCTGCGCAACAAGCTCGAGATCGTGGACTCGGTGCGCGCCTGTCTGCTGGGGCCGCTCACCGAGCTGCAGACCCGCACCGACTATCACGCCCGCGAGGATCTCCATGCCAGTGCCGAGGGCGACAGCATCCTTGCGCGCAAGCGCCAGGCGGCACTGGCCCGGCTCGATCGGGTGGAGACCCGCTGGCGGCGGATCCTCGGTCAGCTCGACGAACCGGCGGCGGCCTGTCGCGACTGTCTGGACGAGGCGGCGGCCGCAGCGATGCAGTCGGGGGACACCCTCATCCAGCTCCTGTTGCGGCGGGATCTGCGCATCAGCTACCGGGACTCGGTGGCGGTCAAGCTGCGGGACATCTATGACGGCCGCGACTTTGAACCCCTGCGCCGGCGGCTCGACGAGATCCATGCCGAGGGCCGGAGACGGCGTCTGTTCGTGGCGCTGCATATGCACGCTGGTGATGGCAATGTGCACACCAATATCCCCGTTAACTCCAATGATTACGGGATGATGCGGGATGCTGATGCCATTGTGGATGAAGTCATGGCGCTGGCCCGCTCGCTGGGGGGCGTGATCTCCGGTGAGCATGGCATCGGCCTCACCAAGTTCCAGTATCTCGACCCGGAGCAGGTCGAGCGATTCCGCGACTACAAGGCCCGGGTCGATCCACAGGATCGCTTCAACCGCGGCAAGCTGGTGGCGGGCAGCGGGCTCGCTGATGCCTATACGCCCTCGCTGCAGCTGGTCCGCGAAGAAGCGCTGATCCTCGAGCAGAGCGAGCTGGGCGAGCTCAATGACGACATCAAGGACTGCCTGCGCTGTGGCAAGTGCAAACCGGTCTGCACCACGCATGTCCCCCGGGCCAACCTGCGCTATTCGCCGCGGGACAAGATCCTCGGCACCAATCTCCTGATCGAGGCATTCCTCTACGAGGAGCAGACCCGTCGTGGTCTCTCGCTCCAGCACTGGGCGGAGATGAATGACATCGCCGACCATTGCACGATCTGCCACCGCTGCCTGACGCCGTGTCCCGTCGATATCGATTACGGCGAGGTCACCATCAAGATGCGGCACGCCCTGAAAAAACGCGGCAAGCGCCGCGAGAGCGTGGCGTCGAAGGCGTCGATGGCCTTCCTCAACATCCAGGACGCCCGGCGCATAAAGATCATGCGCCGCGGCATGATCGAGTGGGGCTATGGCGCTCAGCGCATGGGGCACCACCTGGCCAGACAGATGCGACTCGCGGGCACCCGGGGCGGGGTGCCGGACAGTGCAGTGAGCCGCCGGCCAAAACCGACCCGGGATCTCTCCGGCGTGCCGGCCCAGGTGGTGCATTTCCTCAAAAAGCCCATGCCCGGGAAGCTGCCCAACCAGACCATGCGGCAGCTGCTCGGTGCCGAGGACCCGGGGATTGTGCCCATCGTGGCCGACCCGCAGCGGGCGGACGAGGGGGCCGAGGCGGTGTTCTATTTCCCCGGCTGCGGCTCCGAGCGGCTCTTCAGCCAGATCGGGCTGGCGACGCTGGCCATGCTCTGGACGTCCGGGGCTCGGACGGTCCTGCCGCCGGGGTATCTCTGCTGTGGCTACCCGCAGACCTCGTCGGGGGATATCGAAAAGGGCCAGGCCATCAGCACCGAAAACCGCGTGCTCTTCCACCGCGTTGCCAACACGCTGAACTATCTCGATATCCGCACCGTGGTGGTGTCCTGCGGGACGTGCATGGATCAGCTGCTGAAATACGAATTCCAGCAGATCTTCCCGGAATGCCGGCTGCTGGATATCCACGAATACCTGCTGGAGAAGGGCTTTCGCGTCGAGGGCGTGGAGGGCGTTCAGTACATGTA
>CAJXND010000014.1 GCA_913056385.1 uncultured Ectothiorhodospiraceae bacterium | reverse complement strand
AAGATCAAGGTCATCAAGCGGATGGCCTACGGCTTCCGGGATGATGAGTACTTCTTCCTCAAGATCCGAGCCGCTTACCCCGGTAATGCGCGATGAACCTTTTTTATTGCCCATGGGAATCCATCGCGGTACTGGTATCCTCCCTCCGGGGCAAACGCTCGCACGACGGGCCCATAGCTCAATGGTTAGAGCAGAGGACTCATAATCCTTTGGTTCCAGGTTCGAATCCTGGTGGGCCCACCACATTCCGACCCGCGTTCCCGTCTCCTGCATCACCTGTAACATTTCTGTAATTTTTTATATCCGGATATGCGTATATAGTAATGCTCACTCAATCGAATGAGCATTAACCATGGCGCACTACAATGTCCTCTTCCTGTGCACCGGCAACTCGGCGCGCAGCATCCTCGCTGAGGCCCTGCTCAACAGCATAAGCAAGGGCCGGTTTACCGCCTACAGCGCAGGCAGCTTTCCCGCCGGTGAGGTCAACCCGCTCGCACTCCGGACCCTGGAACGGATGAAGCTCCCCACCGACGGGTTGGACAGCAAGAACTGGGACGTCTTCGCCACCGACGATGCGCCGCGGATGGATTTCGTTTTCACGGTCTGTGATCGCGCGGCGGCGGAGCCCTGCCCTGTATGGCCCGGACAACCCATGACGGCCCATTGGGGGCTGCCGGACCCCGCCGCGGCCGAGGGCAGCGAGGAGCAACGGCTGCGCGCCTTCCGGGAAACCGCCATTGCCCTTCGCAGCCGCATCGGCCTGTTTGCCAACCTGCCCATCACCTCACTGGATCGGCTCAAGTTGCAGAAAGCGATTGATGCCATCGGACAGCAGGAGGAGTCAGCGACATGATGCAGGCCGCCGCCAGCGCAGCACACGCACGGCTCGATCCCGCTCGATTTTTCCGCCTGCTGGGCGAGGAAACCCGTCTCCGTGCCGCCGTCCTGCTGCATCAGCAGGGTGAGCTCTGCGTCTGCGAACTGACCGAAGCGCTGGGGGTCAGTCAGCCGAAAATGTCCCGGCATCTCGGTCATCTGCGCGACGTGGGGCTGGTGGAAACCCGGCGCAGCGGCCAGTGGATCCACTACCGGCTACGCAATGATCTGCCCGCCTGGGCCCATGACCTGCTCACCGGGGTGGCCCGGGACTTGGCCGACGAGCCGCCCTTCTCCGGCGACACGCCCCGGGTACGCCGGGCCATCGCGCGTCATCGAAGCGAGTGTGAACAATGAGCGTGCAGTGTGAAGTGACCGGCCGGCGAGCGGCCGGCGACGTCATGGGGACCTTCGAGCGCTACCTGAGCGTCTGGGTGGCACTGGCCATCGTGGCCGGCATTTCCCTCGGCAAGTTCTTCCCGGGCATCTTCGAATGGCTCAGCGGCCTGGAAGTGGCCAGCGTCAACCTGGTGGTGGCGGTGCTGATCTGGGCGATGGTCTATCCCATGATGATCAACGTCGATTTCAGCTCGTTGCGTCATGCGGGTGACAAACCCAAGGGACTCACCATCACCCTGGTGGTCAACTGGCTGATCAAGCCCTTCACGATGGCGGGTCTGGGGGTACTGTTCTTCCAGGGCGTCTTCGCCGGTCTGGTGCCGCCGGACGATGCCAGGGCCTATATCGCCGGCATGATCCTGCTGGGCGCCGCGCCATGCACCGCCATGGTGTTTGTCTGGAGCCAGCTGACCGACGGCGACGCCACCTACACCCTGGTTCAGGTGGCCATTAACGATCTCATCATGGTGTTCGCTTTCGCGCCGCTGGTCGCCCTTTTGCTGGGGGTCGCCGACGTGATCGTCCCCTGGCAGACCCTGCTGCTCTCGGTTGGCCTCTACGTGGTCATCCCCCTGCTCGCGGGCGCACTTACCCGTCGGAGACTGCTCGATCGGGGCGGCGAACAGGCCGTGGAGCGATTCACGGGACGCATCAAACCGCTGACCATCATCGGGCTGGTCGTCACTGTCCTGCTGCTCTTCGCGTTCCAGGGCGAACGCATTCTGACGCAGCCGTTGATCATCGTGCTCATCGCTATTCCGCTCATCATCCAGAGTCTCGGGATTTTCGGCCTCGCCTATCTCTGGGCAAGGGGCTGGAACGTGCCCATCGGCATCGGTGCGCCGGCGGCGCTCATCGGCACCTCCAACTTCTTCGAGCTTGCCGTGGCGGTGGCCATCAGCCTGTTCGGACTCAACTCGGGCGCGGCACTCGCGACGGTCGTGGGGGTTCTGGTGGAGGTCCCGGTCATGCTGGCGCTGGTCAAGCTGGTCAACGGCTCGCGCGGCTGGTATGAGCGCCATGCCACCGGCGGGACCCGGGCATGAGCAACGACGACACCTTCCCGAATCTGGAGGCCTTGGCGCTTCACCCCATCGACGACGACCAGCTGCTCGCAGGGCCCGGGGAGGAGCCGCCCCGCATCCTGCTGCTGTATGGCTCCTTGCGGGCACGCTCTTTCAGCCGCCTGGCAGCCGAGGAGGCGGAACGGATTCTGCGTCGACTCGGCGCTGAGACACGCATCTTCGATCCGGCGGGGCTCCCGCTGCCGGATGATGCCGATGCCGACCACCCAAGGGTGAAGGCACTGCGCGAACTGGCCACATGGTGCGACGGCTTCGTGTGGTCATCGCCGGAGCGACATGGGGCCATGACCGGCATCATGAAGGCGCAGATCGATTGGATCCCCCTGAACCTCGGCGGGGTGCGGCCCACCCAGGGCAAGACGCTCGCGGTGATGCAGGTCTGCGGCGGCTCCCAGAGCTTCAACGCCGTGAATCAGCTGCGTCTGCTGGGCCGCTGGATGCGGCTGATCACCATCCCCAACCAGTCCTCGGTGCCCAAGGCCTACCTCGAGTTCGATGACGCCGACCGGATGAAACCATCGCCCTACTACAATCGGATCGTCGACGTGATGGAGGAGCTCGTGAAGTTCACCCGCCTGACCCGCGGATGCAGGGAATACCTGGTGGATCGCTACTCGGAGCGGGTCGAGAGTACCGAGGCGCTCTCGGCCCGCGTCAATCAGCGCTCGATCTAGCCGCTGAGGCCCGTCACTCCCGAACGATTTCGCTGATGGCCTCGAGATAGGCCTCGCCATTGCTCCGTACGGTTTCGGTATCGTTGCGCTCGGAGGCGAGATGGACTTCCTCGAGGTTCACGGCGCTTGTCTCTTGAGCCTCGGCGAGCCGCGCCAAGGCGTTCTCCAGCGTGTAGGTGATCTCATGCACCTCGGCCATCTCCACCGGTGAGAGCTCGCCATTGATCAGCGATTGGAGTTCTGCATTGGCGGTCTCCAGGTTTTCCCAGGCCTCCGCCACGGTCCGCGAAGGCTCGCCGTCGAAATGCTCTACCTCGTCGGCCTGCGCCAGCCCAACACCCAGCAACGCCGTCGCGGCGACCACCACGCCGAGTTTGTTCGATACGGAAATCATCGTACGTCTCCCTTTGAGCGAAAAGTGGAATCCGGTTATCCGAGACAGAGGCAGTGTATCTTAATGAGAATCGTTCGCAAATAGAAAGATGGATGCATGCGCGTCCCGCTTCAGACACAATCGCTCCTGGAAACCTCAGGAGGAGAAGACAACCATGACTCCAGCACGTCGCTTGCGCGAACTCATGCAGAACGAATCCCCCGTCGTCGCTCCCGGTGCCTTCGACGGGCTCTCGGCCCGGCTGGTGGAGCAGGCCGGCTTCCCGGCGGTCTACGCCACTGGTGGCGGCATTGCCCGCAGCAACGGCATCCCGGACCTCGGCCTGATGAGTCTTGACGAGATCGTCAAACGGCTTGAGAGCATGGTGGAGGTTGTCGACATCCCCCTGATCGGCGACGCGGACACCGGGCACGGCAATGCACTGAATGCGCAGAAAACCGCTCGCGCCTTCGAGCGCATCGGCGTCGCCGGCTTCCATCTCGAGGATCAGGTCTTCCCCAAGAAGTGCGGACACTACGAAGACAAGTCCATCGTCCCGCAGAAGGAGATGACTCAGAAACTGCGCGCGGTGAAGGATGCATTCCACGACCCGGACACGGTCCTGATCGCGCGCACGGATGGCCTGGCGGTGGAAGGCTATGGCCCGACCATCGAACGTGCGCATGCGTACATGGAGGCCGGCGCCGATGCCATCTTCGTGGAGGCTCCTACCTCGGAGGAGCAGATCGAGCAGATCGCCCGCGATCTCCCGCAGCCCAAGCTCATCAACATGTTCCATGGCGGCAAGACGCCGCTGATGCCGGTGGACCGGCTGGGTGAACTCGGCTATAGCCTGGTCATCATCCCAAGCGACACGCAGCGAGCCGCCATCAAGGGAATGCAGGACACGCTCGCCGCGATCCGGCGTGATGGACACAGCGCGTCCATGCAGGACCGGATGGTGACCTTCAAGGGTCGCGAGGAGGTCATCCGGACCGCCGATTATCTGGCGTTGGACGAGAAATACGGCGCCTGAACCGGCGGCGGATAAAAAATCGGGGGCCAAGGCCCCCGTAAAAAAAGTGGGTGGCGATCACAACCCACTCAGGCAGTCGGATCATCAGCTTGTCTTGAACTGCTCTTCCTCGGTGGAGCCGGTCATGGCCGTCACCGACGAGACACCCCCCTGGATGGTCTGGGTGACCTGATCGAAGTAACCCGCACCCACCTCGCGCTGATGGCGCGTGGCGGTGTAGCCATCCTTCTCGGCCGCGAACTCGGCCTCCTGGAGCTCGGAATACGCAGCCATCTGCCGGGTCTTGTACCCGCGGGCCAGCTCGAACATTGAGTAGTTGAGGCTGTGGAAACCGGCCAGCGTGATGAACTGGAACTTGTAGCCCATGGCGCCCAGCTCGTTCTGGAACTTCGCGATGGTGTTCTCGTCGAGCTTGCCCCGCCAGTTGAACGAAGGCGAGCAGTTGTAGGCAAGCATCGTGTTCGGATGATCCTTCTTGATCGCCTCGGCGAAGCGCCGCGCGAAGTCAAGATCCGGCGTGCCGGTCTCGCACCAGATCAGGTCGGCATAAGGGGCATAGGCGAGGCCGCGGCTGATGGCCTGCGCCTCCCCGGCGTTGGTGCGGAAGAAGCCCTCGACCGTCCGCTCGCCGGTGATATGCGGTGCGTCGTACTCGTCCACGTCCGAGGTAATGAGGTCGGCGGCCAGCGCATCGGTCCGGGCCACCAGCAGCGTCGGCACGTCCATGGTATCGGCCGCCAGACGCGCGGCAACCAGCTTCTGCACAGCCTCCTGCGTGGGCACGAGCACCTTGCCACCCATGTGGCCGCACTTCTTCACTGAAGCGAGCTGGTCCTCGAAATGGACGCCGGCCGCACCCGCCCGGATCATGCCCTTCATCAGCTCGTAGGCATTGAGGACGCCACCGAAACCGGCCTCGGCATCCGCCACGATGGGCTGCATCCAGTCGACGCTGTCGTCACCCTCGGCATGATGGATCTCGTCGGCCCGCAGCAGCGCGTTGTTGATACGCTCCACCACGGCGGGGACGGAGTCTGCTGGGTACAGGGACTGATCGGGATACATGGTGCTTGCGAGGTTGGCATCCGCCGCCACCTGCCAGCCGGAAAGGTAGATGGACTTGAGCCCGGCCTTGACCTGCTGCATGGCCTGGTTGCCGGTCAGCGCGCCCAGCGCGTTGACGTAGTCCAGCTCGCCACCCGTCAGGTAACTCCAGAGCTTCTCGGCGCCCGATTCCGCCAGGCTGTGCTCAACGGGGACGGTGCCACGCAGACGGACAACCTCGGAGGCCGGGTAGGGGCGCTTGACGTCGGCCCAGCGCGGGTTGCCGGCCCAGTCCTTCTCGATTTCCGCAGCAGTCTTCAGGTTTTTCATCTCTCACGTCTCCTCTGGGCCTTGGTCGCAGACTCGTCGACTTCCGTGGGTGTCGATAACCCGACGATATGCGGCATTGCACCATTGCACAAGGTAATGTAAACAATACATAGCATTAAATTTACCTATACTAAGGCAATCCGATGGCAGCGCTCCTCAACACCGCCCCGAACTATCGTCAGGATCGCCTGCGGCAGCTTCGCGCATTCTGCTTCACCGCGGAGGCGGGCAGCATTTCCCGCGCGGCGGAACGGCTTGACGTCACTCAGCCGTCGGTCTCTCTGCAGGTTCAGGCCCTGGAGCGGGATCTGGGTATCACGCTCTTCGAGCGGCGAGGCCCCAGGATCCGACTCACGCCGGATGGCGAAGCGCTCTACGCCGAGGCGCACAAGCTGGTGGAAGCCATTGATGGACTGGCGGGGCGGTTCGCGGAAGGCAACCGGCCACTGGACAGCGGCCGCCTGGATATCGGCGCCGGCGAATCCTCCACGCTCTACCTGCTGCCACCGACCCTCGAGCGTTTCATGGACCAGCACCCCAACGTCCAGGTCCGCTTGCATCACCTGTCGGTGGGAGAACTCATGGATGCACTGCGCCAGGACCAGGTTGATTTCGCGGTTGGCGCCATCCTCGACATGCCCGACGAGCTCCGCTATCGAGCCATCTACTCCTACGGTCTGTCACTGATTACGCCCCCGGATCATCCACTGGCCCGGCGCGATGTCATTACCATGCGCGACCTCGCGGGCCAGGACTACATCATCCCGCCACAGAACATGACCACGTGGCGGCTGATCAAGCTGGTCTTCCAACAGCACGCGGTGCGCTATCGGGTTCGCCTGGAGGTGGGCAGCTGGGAGGCGGTCAAGCGCTATGTGGGCCTGGGGTTTGGGATCGCCATCGTGAGTAATGTCTGTCTGGCAGAGGATTACCCCGGCATCGTTGTCCGATCATTGCCCGAGGTCTTTCCGAAGCGCACCTACGGCGCCATGTCCCGCCAGGGACGGTTCCTTTCGCCGCAGGCCCGACGTTTCCTGGAGATGATTCGCCCGGATTTCTTCGAACCGGAGACCGTCTCCGCCACGCACCGGCGGAGCCGCGGCGAGACGCCCGGCTTCATCGCTGCCGACGGGGTCGATGCCGTCTAGCCCTTGGCCGCGGGGAACCAGAGCGTAAAGCAGCTGCCCCGTCCGGGCTCGCTCTCCAGGGCGATCCGCCCGCCATGCATGGACATGACCTGGCTGACGAGATAAAGACCGATCCCCATTCCGCGAGTGCTGCGGTTATTGGGTGCGCGGTAGTGCCGCTCGAAGGCCTGGATCTGCTCTTCGGCGGACATGCCGATGCCATGGTCGAAAACGCGGATGCCAACCTCGCCCGCCGCATGCTGGACGCCGATCTCAATGGGCTCGCCCTCGGCCGAGTACTTGGCAGCATTATCGATCAGGTTGTGCACCGCGTTCCCCACCAGGGCCTCGTCCGCGACGATGACACCGGCCAAATCCCCCAGCTGCAGTGGATGACCGATGCGCAGATTGCCCGGTCGCAACAGCCGTGGCAGCCACTCCGCCAGATCCAGCCGCACCGGCTCCAGGGCCGAATCCCCCTTGGTCAGCCGATCGCTCTCGAGCCACTGTTCGAACAGCAGCTGCAGCCGCCCTGCGGCCTCTTCGATTGCTTCAAAGCGCTTGAGCGGCTCCCCCACCTCGCGGTCCCGCTCCATCCGTGCGACCTGGGCCTGACCGGCAATCACGGCCAGGGGATTGCGAAATTCATGGGATATCAGGCCCGCGAACTCCACGTACTGATCGAGCATCGCCCGCTCCCGTTCCAGCGCCTCTTCCAGGTCGCGGGTACGCTGCTCGACCATGCCCTCCAGGCGCTGCTCGGACGCCCGCAGCCCTTCCACCAACTGGCGTTCCGCCTGCAGGGCCTCCATTTGCGCGCTTTCACGACCACGACGTTCCGTCTGGATCCGGTCGGCCAATGCAAAGGACAGCAGCAGCATTTCCAGTAGCGACCCGATCTGCAAAAGGTTGCCGGTAACAAATGTAGTGGGTATCAGCGCGAAATTGCGCAGCGCCTGGATAAAGACCGCGACGAGCAGGAAAGCCCAGGCCAGCAGGAGATAACGGGCGCCCGGATGCCCACGGCGCCAGCTACGGAAACTGATCAGCAGCAGAAGGGGACCGGTCAGACTCCCTGCGACGCTAATGGCCGCCGACCCCACACGCACCGGCATCTGGAATACCGGCAAAAAGGCAATCGCCAGAAAAACGCCCGCCAGTGCCAGCAATACGCCATCCAGTCGAGGCTGCTCGCGGCGGGTGGCGAGAAAATCGCGCACGAACAGGATGCCGAAGATACCGGCAAGCGCGAACAGGCTGTTGGTGCCCAGGGTGTCGGGCCAGCCCGGCCAGAGCAGCAGCAGATAGGCCCGGAAACCGTTGTGAACCGTCATGGCAACGCCGACGAAGAGCAGGAAGGCGCAATAGAGTGCGTACTGCCGCTCGCGCAGCGAAAAGAACAGGAAGAGGTTATAGAGCAGCAGGCCGAGGAGCACGCCGAAATAGATCATCAGCGCGGCCAGCTGCAGCCGGTCCGCAATGACAAAGGCCTCGGGCTTCCACAGGGTCAGCGGCACGGTCACCGAGCCGTTGGACGCCACCCGCAGGTAATAGGTCTGGGCCGTATCCGCCCGCAGCGTGACCGGAAACAGGAAGTGTCGATGGGGCAATGGCCGGTCGTCCACCGCCTCGTTGTATCCAGTGCGCAGCTCGGGCCCGCCCGGCGGATAGAAGCGCACATTCACCAGGCCGAAGTAACCCACCTCCAGCAGGTAGTCGGTCGCCTCCGGGGCCAGTGACTCCAGCTCCAGGCGCAGCCACCAGACGGAGTCGCTCAGCCCGAAGTTGAGTGCGGCGCTGTCGTCGTGCGACCGGAAGCGATCGGCATAGCGCCCGCTGCTCACCGCCTCGAGGGTCAGCCGGCCACCCGGGTCCTCCAGATACTCGACATGGGAATTCAGATTAACGGCATCCCCGTCGGTCACCACGACGGCGCCCGCGGGCAGACACACCGTGATGCCCAGCAGCAGGTAGATAAAGCGTCCGAGGCGGGTCGGGCGGCGCACGTCTCCGGCTAACGGTTGCTCAGGCGCAGCTCGATGCGCCGGTTCCGAGCCAGCGCCTCGGGACTGTCACCCTCGGCAATGGGCTGGTATTGGCCGTAGCCTACTGCCGCCAGCCGATCCGGCGGCACACCCTGATCGATCAGGAAATCGAGGATGGACTGGGCGCGGGCCGTGGAGAGCTGCCAGTTGGAGGGAAATTCCGGCGTACTGATCGGGCGCCGGTCAGTGTGTCCCTCCACCTGCAGCACCCAGTCGATTTCCGGCGGAATGCGATCGGCCACCCGCTGGAGGATGCTGGCGACCTGCTCGAGTCGTTCCTCGCCACCCGGGCCGATTTCCGCGGAGGCGGTCTCGAAGAAAAGCTCGGACTGGAAGCGGAACCGGTCACCCACGATCTCGATTTCCTCGATATCGCCAAGCACCTCGCGAAGCCGGCCGAAGAACTCCGAACGATAGCTGGAGAGCTCCTGCACCTCCTCGGCGAGGGCCACGTTAAGCCGCTCCACCAGCGTATCGATGCGCGTGCGTTGCTGGGCGACAGTGTCCTCTTCAACCCGCAGTGCCTCGGCAAGCGCGCTGATCTGGTCGCGCAGCGCCCGAATCTGGCGACGCAGCGCCTCGATCCGGGCCTCGGCATCGGCGGTCAGCTGTGCCTCCTGCTCAAGCGCCTGCTGGCGGTCCTCGATCTCCGCCACCAGGTCACGGATCCGCATCTCCCGCGCCTCGATCTCCTCCTGGGCGAGCAGGGTGCGCTCCTCGGCATCCGCGAGCGCCGCCTGCAGCTCGCGGTTGCGATCGCGCAGCGCCCCGAGTTCGGTGCGTGTATCGGCCAGATCGGTTTCCGTCTGCTCAAGGCGATTGACCAGGTCCCCGACCTGCGATTCCAGGTCGTCCCGCACCGCCCGCAGGGCCGAGATCTCCTGCTGCAGCGTGGCGATCTCCAGCAGGCTGGCCTCCAGATCGGACTCGCCAATAGCGATGCGCTCGCGGGCCGCGGCGAGCTCCTCCTGCGTCAGCTCGAGCGCCTCCCGGGCCTCATCGCGCTGGGAAAGCGTGGCATGCAGTTCCGCGTAGAGATCGGACACCTGCTCCTCGAGCCGGGCCCGCTGGGTACGCTCCATGGAAAGGGCATCAGCCATGTCCGAGAGCTCGGCACGCAGCGACTCCAGTGCCTGGTTACGGTCCGAAAGCTGGGTGCTGAGATAGAGCTGCGCCACGACGAACAGTAGCAGCACGAAGACGAAAGCGAGCAGTATGGTGGCCAGGGCATCCACGAACCCCGGCCAGATATTCACCGACGATCGGTTGCGGCGACTGCTCCCGAGCATCAGAAGGTCAGTCCGTGCCGCCGTTGCCGAGGTGCGAAACGGTTCGCGTCAGCAGCCTCATTTCATCCCGCAGCTCGGTCATCAAGCGCTCGCGATCGGCCACCAGCTCCTGACGGAGCTCCTGCAGGCCCTGGGCCATGGCCCGCAGTTGCTCGATCTGCTCGGTGTCCTGGCTGCCACGCGTTTCGCTCACATCGGCCAACCGGCCGAGCACGCCCTGCAACTCCGACTGGGTCCGGGTGAGCCCGATCAATCCGCGCTGCTCCGTATGGGACTGCTCGGCCAGCCGCGATACCTCCTCGGTCAGCTCGATGATGCGCGCATCCACACTGCGCCGCTCCTCGTCACCACGCGCCATGATCCGCTGGAGCTTGTCGAGACTGTCCGCTGTATTCTCGAGCAGTGCCTGGATATAGGCGGGCACCGAGCCCTCGCCGTCGCCCCCGAGGGCGCCACTGGACAGCCGCGTCTGACCGGATAGCCATTCCTCCAGATCGTTGTAGAAGCCATTCTGGGCATGGGAAGCCTGCAGATCCACGAAGCCCAGGACGAGGGCACCGGCAAGCCCGAAGAGCGACGAACTGAAGGCGGTGCCCATCCCGGTCAGCGGTGCCTGCAGGCCATCCCGGAGATCGGCAAAGATCTGCCCGGCATCGGCGCCGTCGACGCTGAGGTTCGCGATCACCGAACCAACCGCGCGAAGGGTGTCGAGCAGGCCCCAGAAAGTCCCCAGCAGCCCGAGGAAGACCAGCAGTCCGATGAGATAGCGCGAGATGTCCCGGGACTCATCCAGCCGAGTGCGGATGCCATCCAGCACCGTCCGCATGGACATGGCCGAGAGGCTGAACCGGTCGCCACGCCGCCCGGTGAGCATACGGGCCATGGAGCCGAGCAGGCGGGTGCCCGGGAGCGACGGCGCATCACCCTCCTCGGCATGACGGAAACGCTCCACCCAGTCCACTTCGGGTTTCAGCACCAGGACCTGACGGCAGTTGATGACCAGGCCGATGAAGAGCACGGCCAGGATCATGCCATTGAAGATCGGATTGGCGAGAAAAGCATCACTGAGCGGTTGCAGAAGCATTCCGCCGACCGCGGCGACAGCGGCCAGGAAAACGACGATCCAGATCAGGACGCGATTGGGATTGCGCACACCATTTCCCCCGTTGGTATTCGCGTTCTTGCCCTACCTTATCGCGAATCCCCTCAGGATGTAGCCCCCCGGCTGCGTCACCGCCCATGCTGGGCTATCCTCGCGGGTATGAACGATGCAATGCGCATTTACCGAAGCGGACTCGGGCTGGCACTCCTGGTTCTGGCGGGTTTCCTGATCTACTGGTTGCGTCCGATCCTGACGCCATTCCTGGCCGGTGCACTGCTCGCCTATCTGGGTGATCCGCTCACCCGCCGGCTGCAGCGCCTGGGACTCAATCGCACCCTGGCCGTCAGCGTCGTCTTCCTGGGACTGACAGCGCTGACCGCGGCGGTGGTCCTGATGTTCATTCCACTCATCGGCCGCCAGATCAATATGCTGCAGGCGCAGCTGCCGGCCATGCTCGAGTGGGCGCAGTCGGAGGCGATCCCCTGGCTGCAGCAGACCCTCGGTGTCGATCCGGCCACGTTCGACCTTGCCGCCCTGCGCACCGCGATCTCGGAGCACTGGCAGTCCACGGGCAACGTCGCGGCCGAGCTGATCCAGCGACTGACACGCTCGGGCCTCGCCCTGGCCGGCGCCCTCGCCAGCCTCGCGCTGGTACCGGTGGTGGCTTTCTACCTCCTTCGCGACTGGGATCGGGTACTCGCAGCCGCGCTGGACACCCTGCCGCCGACCTGGCGGGAGACCGCCGCCAGCCTGGCGCGGGAATGCGACGAAGTGGTCGGAGCCTTCCTGCGCGGCCAGCTGCTGGTGATGATCAGTCTCGGCATTTTCTACGGCCTGGGGCTATGGCTGGTCGGCGTTCAGCTCGGTCTTCTGATCGGTCTGCTGTCCGGACTGGCCGCGGTGGTACCCTACCTGGGGTTTATCGTGGGCATTGCCGCGGCGAGCGTCGCCACCCTCTTTCAGTTCAACGAGTGGTTGATTCCGCTGCTCCTTGTCTGGGTCGTCTACGGCGCCGGACAGGTGCTGGAATCCGCGGTGTTCACCCCACTGTTCGTGGGCGATCGCATCGGCCTGCATCCAGTGGTCGTCATTTTCGCGGTGCTCGCCGGCGGCCAGCTTTTCGGCTTTGCCGGGGTCCTGCTGGCGCTGCCGGTGGCGGCCGTCATCGCGGTCCTGCTGCGACATGCCCATGCCTTCGTCACGGGATAGCTCTGCGATGCGTCGAGACAACGAGTTTCCTCCTCCGCCCCGCGAGCCGGATCTGGATGAGTGCTGCGGCAGTGGTTGCGATCCCTGCGTGTTCGACCTCTACGAACAACGGCTGGAGCGCTGGCGGGTTCGCTGTGAGGCCCTGCGGGCATCCGCCACCGGTCATCAGGAGTCGACACCGGATCCGTCCGGGCTAACCTCAACGGATGATCCGCCATGATCCGCCTGTTCAGCGCGATCCTGCTGGTGCTGTTCCTCGCCTTCATGCTCTCTTCGCGATTCCGGGGTTGGCTGAGGGCGAGGGCGCCGATGTTCGTGCTGGGCTCGGTCGCCGTGGTCGCCATCGCGCTCGCCGCCACCGGGCGTCTCAACTGGATCTTTGCGGCCGTGAGCGCGGCGCTACCCTTCATCTGGCGACTCGCCTCGCTGCTGCGATTCCTGCCCTGGATCGCGCGGCTCACGGGGCATGGGCGGACCGCATCGGCGGATGGGAATGGCCCCGGGGGCAGCCGCGCGGCCCGCGCGGACGGCCGCATGAGTCGTGAAGAGGCGGCGGAACTGCTGGGTATTACGCCGGACGCCGACCGCGAGGCGATCCTGGCCGCCCATCGGCGGCTCATGCAACGGCTTCACCCGGACCGGGGCGGCACCGATTACCTGGCGGCAAGGCTTAACGAGGCTCGCGACCGACTGCTGGAGGGAATATCGTGATCCCCGCCTTCATCGCGCTGGTCCTCCTGCTCCAGCTCGCCGGCGAGGCCCTGGTCCGGGCGCTCGGCATACCCATCCCGGGGCCGGTTATCGGCATGCTCCTGCTGCTCGTGATCGTGATCTTCCAGGGGGGGCCGCCCAAACCGCTGCAGGCACTGGCGACCGGCCTGCTGAATCACCTCTCGCTGCTGTTCATCCCCGCCGGCGCCGGGGTGATCAGCTACCTGGCCCTGCTCGCCGACAACTGGTTGCCGGTGTTGGTGACAATCATCATCAGCACGATGCTCACCATCGTCGTGACGGCATTTACCCTGAAATTCCTCATACGACGCATGAACCGGGAAGATTCCTGATGGATGGTCTGTTTCAGATCTGGGTCTACCTCGCCGAACAACCCCTTCTCTGGCTGGCGGTCACCGTTTCGGCCTACGTAGTGGCCCAGCAGCTTTTCCTGCGCTCCGGCGGCTTCCCTCTGCTCAATCCAGTGCTGGTCTCGATCACGCTTGTCGTGCTGTTACTCCTCGCCACGGGTACGGACTACGACACCTACTTCGAGGGGGGCCAGTACGTGCATTTCCTGCTCGGGCCCGCCACGGTGCTACTGGCTGTTCCGCTGTATGCCCAGATTCATCGGCTGCGACGCCAGTGGCTGCCACTGAGCATCGCCCTGCTGGCGGGTTCGGTGACGGCCATCGCCAGCACAGTGGTGCTGGGCCTTGGGCTGGGTCTCGGCCCGTCGACCCTGATGTCACTGATGCCCAAATCGGCGACGACGCCGATTGCCATGGGCGTCGCGGAGAAGCTGGGCGGCGAGGCGGCCCTTGCCGCCGTGTTCGTGATGCTCAGCGGAATCACCGGCGCCGTGGCCGGCATCCCGCTGCTACGCCTTCTTGGCGAGCGGGATCCGGCCGTCAAGGGATTCGCCATGGGCGTCACGGCGCACGGCATTGCCACCGCCCGGGCGTTTCAGCACAGTAACCAGGCCGGGGCGTATGCAGGCCTGGGCATGGGCCTGAACGGCGCATTGACGGCGCTTCTCGTGCCGCTGTTCGCCTGGCTGTTCGGCCTCTGACCAAAGGGAGTCAATAGATTGATGATCCGTTATGCCCTCGCCGTGCTGCTGCTCGCGGTCGGTATCCCGTCCGCCCCGGCCCAGCAGGCCGCCGATCCCTCCCCCGCCACGGATGGCGAACAGGCACTGGAGGCCATGCCCCTGGAGGCCGGTACGGATGCCTTGACGAGCACCGCTGACGACCGCCTCAGCCTGCAGTTGCGGGTACCGGCCGACGGCCCGGCCCTGGTGGTGGATCAGCGCGAGGTGGCACTGCTGGCCGGCCGTAACCGGATCCGTATTCGCGACCTGCCCCGAACCCTGCGTGACCTGAGCCTGCATTGGCACCTGGATGGGCCCGCGGAGCCGGCACGCATCAGCCGGATCAGTCGGGATGCATCGGCCTGGGAGGCCGATCTGTTCGTCGAGGCCGGCGGCAGCCGGCGTTTGACCCTGACCTATCTCGTCGATGAACTGAACCGTGGACTGGACTACCGGCTGGCCCTGCCCGTCGGGGATCAGGACGCATGGCCTCGGCTGACTGCCGCCGTCACCCTGGAGAACAGGACCGGTGCCGACCTTGGCAACGCGGGGCTTTCGGTTGCCCTCAATGGTGACGGCATGACTCGCCTGCAGGCACAGGGACCATGGCCGCCCAACACCCTCCTGCGTATTCGGCCCGAGCCACCGACCCAAGTCGACGTCAAACAATCGCTGATCACGCAGGCGCGTGGCGATCTGCCCGCCGAATCACCCTGGCGCACCGCCGTACAGTACCTGCTGGAACTCGAGGGCCTCGAACACCCGCCCGGCGCGGACACGCCGGTCACCCTCGTGACAGCCGACAACCCGCCCCGACCCCTGGGCGAGGGACGCTTCGCCACGACCATCGATGGCACGCCCGCCGTCATCGGCGGTGGCAGCGATGCGGTCACAGTGCGTCGAGTGCAGGCCGCCTATCGTGACGAGGGCGAGGGGGAGATCGATATCGCCTGGCGCATCGAACTCCACAACCGCGACCGCATTGATCACCGCATTAACCTGATTGAGCGGATTGATGGCGGCTGGACCATCGAGGAGGGCGAGGACGACTGGCAGCGCACCCCTGTCGGCCTCAGTCGGCAGCTGGACCTGGCCGCTGGTGAGCGTCGCGAGGTGGGCTACCGTATCCGGCTGTTCCGCTGATCAGCGCTCCAGCGTCAGATCGACGACAACCTTTACCTCGTGGCCGGCAACGGATGGATCGCGCCATTCGCCCTGGCCGACGCCGAAACGAACCCGGTCAATGGTGACTGCGCCATTCATCTCGGCCCGGTCGCCCTCGGTCTGCCAGGTGAAGGGCAGAACCACCTCGTGGGTGTTGTCCCGAATCGTCAGATCGCCAACCGCCTCGTAGCCGTCGGTAGTGGCACGGATCTCCCGCGTCACGTAATAGGCCTCGGGAAAAGCGTCCGTGTCGAACCATTCAGCATCCGGGAGGTTGGAATCACGCTGGCTGCTGCCGGTGTTGATGCTGCCCGTCGCGACGGTGACGTCGAAGCGGCTCATGGCGAGATCATCCGCCGAAAATCGCATGTCCGCCCTGAAATCCTCGAACCGGCCCTCGAAACGCCCGCCTTGCTGTGTGGCCTCGAAACCGAGGCGACTCTCGTCATGCACGATTTCCCAGCCGGTCGCGGCCGACGACGCCAGCATCGGTAGCGCCGAGGCGATGACACCCAGCCCGAGACCAAGGAAAAACCGGCCTGCTGAACTGCTCGTCGATCGAAACATCCTTCACTCCTTCTGATCAGCGGCGGCGGACCGGGAGCATGCGACGCAGCACGTCATCGTGAAGCACGAAGTGATGCCGAAGGGCAGCGCCAATATGCGCCACCAGAACGGCGGCAAGCACCCAGAAAAAAGTGAGATGCATGACGCTCGCCACCTCCGCCAGCGTCTCGCTTTCGGGCGTCAGATTGGGGATCTGCACCAGCCCGAAGACGTTGAGCGGGAAGTTTGCCGCGGAATTCAGCACATAGCCTGACAGCGGCATGAGCAGCATCAGCGCATAAAGCGCCATATGCCCTGCGCCGGCGAGCTTCTGCTCCCGCGGTGACAGTGTACCCGGCATATCGGGGACCATGTTGATCCAGCGCCATACAATCCGGAGCAGCACCAGCGCGAGGATGGTGATCCCCAGGCTCTTGTGCAGGGCATAGAGCTCGAACTTGGTGGCACTGTTGGGCAGGTTGACCATAATCCAGCCCAGCAGCATCGCCGTGGCGATGCCGGCGGCGATCAGCCAATGCAGCAGCTGGGCACCGGCGCCCCAGCCATCCCGTGTATTGCGAATTTTCATCATTGGGTTTGAGACTGTTGAGTGGAGGGAGAGGTTCAGCGCATTCCGCGCGATGCCTTGATGCTGTCGTAGGCCGCCTGGATCTCCTGGGCCCGCTCCTTGGCGATGCGCATCATTTCCTCGGGCAGCCCCTTGGCCACCAGTTTGTCCGGGTGATGCTCGCTCATGAGTCTGCGCCAGGCCTTCTTGACCTCGGCGTCGCTGGCATCGGCCGAGACCCCGAGCGTGTCATAGGCGGACTCCAGCTCCGACTCGGTGCCGGTCTGATTCGCCGCCTGCCCGCCCATCATGGTCTCGAGCCGCGCGTAATCGGCCTCGGAAAGGCCAAGACCCAACGCGATGCGGCGCAGAACGGCCCGCTCGGCATCATCGAACTGACCATCCGCCAGAGCCGCCTGGATCTGGATTTCCAGGAACAGGCGCACCAGCTGCAGGTGCCCCCGGCAGTAACGCCGAAACTCCTGGAGGGTCTGCTCTAGGTCGGCCTCGCCATCGCGACCGGCACGGAAGTAGCTGATGGCCTCCTCGCGCTGGGTGGCGTTGAGATCCATCCGTGCCATGACCTGTTCGGCGACGCGGATCTCCGCCTCGGTCACCCGGCCATCGGCCTTGCAGACATGGCCCATGACCACGAAGGCACTGCGGAAGAAGGCGGCATGGACCATCTGCCGATGGCCCGCACCGCCGCCGAAAGCGGCACCCAGACCACCCCCGCCCTTGCGGGCGAGGGCGCGGTCAAAGAAGTTGCCGATGATGAGGCCGATGAGTGCGCCCACCCATCCGCCGGCCATGCCGCCGAAGACGGCCCCGAGAATCTTGCCGATCCAGATGTTCATGACGGCGAGGATGCCGTCACTGCACCCACAGGTCCATAAATTCGTTCACCGGCATGGACTCGAGTCGGTTCTGATCGCCGCAGGCGGCCTCGATACGCTGCGCCTGACGCGGCGCGAATCGCGTCGCCAGGGCCCGCTCGAACTTGCCGACCAGCTCGGGAATCCCCTCGTCACGGCGCCGACGATGACCGATGGGGTAATCCACGGCGACGCGCTCGGTGTGGCTGCCATCCTTGAAGAAGATCTGAACGGCGTTGCCGATGGCCCGCTTGGCCGGATCCAGGTACTCGTCGGAGAACACCGGGTTCTCAACCACCTCCATCCGTTCACGCAGGTCGTCGATACGCGGATCCGCCGCCACATCATCCTCGTAATCGGCGGCGGTCAGGCGGCCAAAGATCAGCGGGATCGCAACCATGTACTGGATGCAGTGATCCCGATCGGCCGGATTGTTGAGGGCGCCGGTCTTGTCGATGATGCGCACGCCGGCTTCCTGAGTCTCGATGACAACCTTCTCGATCTCGTCGATCCGCCCGGCGACCTCCGGGTGCAGCGTCATGGCGGCCTCGGCGGCCGTCTGGGCATGGAACTCGGCAGGGAAGCTGATCTTGAAGAGCACATTCTCCATCACATAGCTGCCGAGCGGCTGCGCCAGGTTCACTTCCTCGCCCTTGAAGAGCACGTCCTGGAAACCCCAGGTGGGTGCCGAAAGGGCCGCCGGATAGCCGATCTCGCCGGTCCGGGTGATCAGCGCCAGGCGCAGCCCGCGCGAGGACGCATCACCGGCCGCCCAGCTCTTCCGGGGCCCGGCCTGCGGTGCATGACGATAGGCTCGCAACGCGCCGCCATCCAGCAGCGCATGACTGGCCACTGTCATGACATCCTCGTGACTCCCGCCCAGCAGGCCGGTGCTGACACAGGCCGATGCAAGACGAACCAGGAGGACATGGTCCAGGCCGACGCGGTTGAAGCTGTTCTCCAGCGCGATGACGCCCTGGATTTCGTGCGCCCGGATCATGGCCGTCAGCACATCACGCATCACCGGCGGCTCCCGACCCTCGGCCATCGCCTTGCGGGCCTGCCAATCCGCCAGCGCCAGGATGGCGCCGAGGTTGTCGGAAGGATGACCCCATTCTGCCGCCAGCCAGGTGTCATTGAAGTCGAGCCAGCGGACCATCGCGCCAATGTTGAAAGCCGCCTGCACGGGGTCGAGCTGAAAAGGCGTCCCCGGGACCCGGGCGCCACCCGGCATGTCGGCGCCATCGACCACCGGACCGAGCAGCTTGGTGCAGGCCGGATACTCGAGGGCCAGCATGCCGCAGGCCAGGGTGTCCATCAGACAATAGCGGGCCGTGCTGTAGGCCTCGTCGGATTCAATGGCCGTACCGGTCATATAATCCGCCAGCTCCCGCAGCAGGGCATCCGGCTCGGGCCGCTCGGCGCTTCGCACTCGCACGTCACTCATGATTCAACCTCTCTCCTCGATGGGCACCCAGGTCTGAAGCTCGGGGCCGGTGTAGTCGGCGCTGGGCCGGATGATGCGATTGTTCGCCCGCTGTTCCTTGACGTGCGCTGCCCAGCCACTGAGACGCGACATGACGAAAATCGGGGTGAACAGCGGCGTGGGGATGCCCATGAAGTGATAGGCACTGGCATGGAAGAAATCAGCATTGCAGAACAGACCCTTCTCCCGCGCCATGACCGCCTCGACACGCTCGGAGACCGGATAGAGCCGGGCATCGCCCACCTGCTCGGCGAGCTTCCGCGACCATTCCTTGATAATGGCGTTGCGCGGATCACTCTTGCGGTAGACCGCATGGCCGAAGCCCATGATCTTTTCCTTGCGCTCGAGCATGCCGAGCAGCTCGCGCTCAGCCTCGTCCGGCGTCTGCCAGGGCTCGATCATGGCCATCGCCGCCTCGTTGGCGCCACCGTGAAGCGGCCCGCGCAGCGTGCCGATGGCGGCCGTGATGCAGGAGTGGATATCCGACAGCGTCGATGCGCAGGTCCGCGCCGTGAAGGTGGAGGCGTTGAACTCATGCTCGGCGTAGAGGATGAGCGAGGCGTGCATCACCTGCACATGCATCGGATCCGGGCGCTTGCCGAGCAGCAGCCGCAGGAAATGCCCCCCGATGCTGGCCTCGTCGCTGTCGGTATCGATACGCACGCCGTCGTGGCTGTAGCGATACCAGTAGGTGATGATCGCCGGGAAAGTGGCAAGCATCCGATCGATGTGCCAGTCCTGCTCACTGAAGTCGGCTTCGGTTTCGAGATTGCCGAGCATGGAACAGCCGGTGCGCATGACATCCATTGGATGGGCGTCGGCCGGTATCCGCTCGAGCACCTCGCGAAGCGCCTCCGGCAGGGTCCGCAGCGACTGCAGCCGCTCCCGGTAGGCGGCCAGTTCGCTGCGGTTGGGCAGATGCCCGTGGAGCAGCAGATAGGCGACTTCCTCGAACTCTGCATGCTGGGCAAGATCATGAATGTCATAACCGCGATAGGTCAGCCCTGTGCCCGCCTGTCCGACGGTACAGAGCGCGGTTTCGCCTGCCGTAATCCCTCTGAGCCCTGCGGTGTTTTCCGCCATCGTCTCCTCCCTTGGCCGACATGAAAAGGGCCACTTATGTGGCCCTGTCCATTAACGTTAGTTGGCTTTGTGAATCGCGCGCTTCCCGACTGCGAGAGCGGCCTCGTGGACCGCTTCCGACAGGGTGGGATGCGCATGAATGGTGCGCGCGAGATCCTCGGCACTGGCCTCGTATTCCATGGCCAGCGTTGCCTCCGCGATCAGCTCGCTGGTCTGCGGCCCCACCATGTGAACGCCGAGGATTCGATCCGTCTCGGCATGGGCAATGATCTTGACCATGCCGTCGGCGCGATCCATGGCACGGGCACGACCGGTGGCCGCGAATCCGAATGTGCCACTCCGATAGGGGGTTCCGGCGGCCTTGAGCTGGCTCTCCGTACGCCCCACCCAGGCGATTTCGGGGTCGGTGTAGATGACCCACGGGATCGTCTCGTAGTTGACATGCCCGGCATGACCGGCGATTCGCTCGGCCACCATGACGCCCTCTTCCGAGCCCTTGTGCGCCAGCATGGGCCCGCGCACGACATCACCCACTGCATAGACGCCGGGAATGTTGGTCTCGCAGTAATCGTTGACGTGCACATAACCGCGCTCGTCAGTCAGCAGATCGGCATCCTCGGAGGACAGTCCATCGGTGTTGGGGCGCCGCCCGACCGAGACGATCAGTCGATCCACCTGCAGATTCTGCTTACCCTCACTGTCCTCATAGTGGACGCTGACGGTCTTGCCCTTGCGGGTTCCGGTCACCCGGCAGCCCAGCTTGATGTCGAGGCCCTGCTTCTCGAACAGCTTGCGTGCCTCCCGGGAGACCTGCTGATCCACCGGTGAGAGGAATTCCTCCTGGGCTTCCAGCAGCACGACCTTGGATCCCAGCCGGTTCCAGACGCTGCCCATTTCCAGGCCAATCACGCCGGCGCCGATGACACCCAGACGCTTGGGCACCTCCTGGAATTCCTGGGCACCCGCCGAGTCGACGATCCGGTCACCATCCAGCGGCGCTGCACCGATCTCGATGGGCCGGGAACCGGTGGCCAGAATGACGTTATCCGTGGTCAGCGTCTTGGCCTTGCCCTTGTGGGGCGTGAATTCGACCTGCCGTTCGGCAAGCAGCTTGCCGTGGCCTTGCAGCCACTCGATGCGATTGGCCTTGAAAAGCTGCTTGATACCTCCGGTGAGGTCGGCCACCACCTTGTCCTTGCGCTTGATCATCTGCGGGACATCGAGGGTGGTGCCTTCCACCCGGATGCCGTGCCCGGCAAGCTCCGACTGCACTCGGTGGTAATGCTCGGAGGAATCAAGCAGCGCCTTGGAGGGGATGCAGCCGACGTTCAGGCATGTTCCGCCCAGTGCCGCCTCACCATCCTTGCGCCGGTACTCGTCGATGACCGCCACGCTCATGCCAAGCTGCGCACAGCGAATGGCACCGACATACCCGGCGGGGCCGGCTCCGATAACAATGACGTCGTAGGAATTCGCCATGATGACTCCTGAATTCTGTTGGATCAGACCTCGAGCAGCAGACGCGCCGGGTCTTCAAGCATGTCCTTGATAGTGACCAGGAACTGCACCGCCTCCTTGCCATCGATGATCCGATGGTCATAGGAATGGGCGAGGTACATCATGGGCCGGACCACAACCTGGCCGTTCTCCGCCATGGGACGTTCCTGGATCTTGTGCATCCCCAGAATGCCGCTCTGCGGCGGGTTGAGAATCGGTGTGGAGACCAGCGAGCCGAAGATACCGCCATTGGTGATGGTAAACGTACCGCCGGTCAGCTCTTCGATTTCGATCCTGCCCTGCTGGGCACGCTGGCCGAAGTCGGCGATTGCCGCCTCGATCTCGGCGAATGACAGCTGATCGGCATCACGCAGCACCGGCACCATGAGGCCCCGGTCGGTGGATACGGCAATGCCGATGTCGTAGTAGCCGTGGTAGAGGATGTCCGTCCCGTCAATCGAAGCATTGACCGCGGGATAACGCTTGAGCGCCTCGACGGCCGCCTTCACGAAAAACGACATGAAGCCCAGCTTGGTGTCGTGGGCCTTGAGGAAGGAGTCCTTGTGCCGCCCGCGCAGATCCATCACCGGCTGCATGTTCACTTCATTGAATGTGGTCAGCATGGCCGCATTCTGCTGCGCCTGCACAAGGCGCTCGGCGATACGCTGGCGCAGACGGGTCATGGGTACCCGGCGTTCCTCGCGCTCACCGGCCGGCACCGCCGCCGCCGGAGCCTCGGCCGCCGGCGCACTGGTGGTCGGCGCCGGCTTGCTGCTCGGCGCTGGCGCCGGGGCCGGAGCGGGGGTGGCTCCCGGCTGCTCCCCGCCTCCCTGTTCCATGTAACGAAGCACATCCTCCTTGAGGATCCGGCCGTTGCGGCCCGTGCCGGAGATACGGCGCGGATCCAGATCGTGCTCCTCGACAAGGTTGCGGACTGCGGGGCTGAGCGAGGGTATCTCACCTTCGTCGGCGACTTCCGCCGGCGCGTTCGACTCGGCCGACGGTTCCTTGTCGGTCTCCCCTTCGCCCCCGGCGGCCGCCGACTGGCCCTCGCCCGCGGCATTCAGCACCGCGACGACTTCACCGGCCGTCACGGTCTCGCCTTCGGGCTTGAGAATCTCGCCGAGGATGCCGTCTTCCGGCGCCGGGACCTCCAGAACGACCTTGTCGGTCTCGAGGTCGACGAGATTCTCGTCACGCTCGACCTCGTCGCCGGGTTGCTTGTGCCACGTGACGACCGTGGCCTCACTGACCGACTCTGGCAGCGCGGGTACCTTGACTTCGGTGCTCATCGACTCCTCGCTCTTTTTTATCCGTGAATCTTGCCGAGCGCGTCAGCCACCAGGCGACGCTGCTGCTCATGGTGAACCTTTGCATAACCCACCGCGGGCGACGCCGAGGGATCGCGACCGGCATAGGTCAGCTTCTGCTCGCGGGTTACACACTGAGTGAGGTGGTGGTAGATCTGGTACCACGCACCCTGATTCTTGGGCTCTTCCTGGCACCAGACCACCGACTTGGCCGTCTTGTAGCGACGCTTGAGCAGCGCGGAGAGCTGTGCCTCCGGGAACGGATACAGCTGCTCGATTCGTACCAGCGCCACATCATCCCGCTCCTGTCGGCGCCGTTCCTCGAGCAGGTCGTAATAGACCTTGCCGCTGCAAAGCACCACCCGGCGGACGTTACTGGCCTTGACGCCCTCGGTATCGTCGATGACCACCTGGAAATGCCCCGCCGAGAGGTCATCGAGCACGGAGGTGGAGAGCTTGTGGCGCAGCAGGCTCTTGGGTGTCATGACCACCAGTGGCTTGCGCCAGCGGCGCAGCATCTGGCGGCGAATCATGTGGAAAAACTGGGCCGGCGTCGAAGGGATGCAGACCTGGATGTTCTGCTCCGCGCAGAGCTGCAGGAAACGCTCGATACGCGCCGAGGAGTGCTCCGGACCCTGACCTTCGTAACCGTGGGGCAGATACAGCGCAAGCCCGCAAAGCCGACCCCACTTGGTCTCCCCCGAGGCGATGAACTGATCGATCAACACCTGCGCACCGTTGGCGAAATCGCCGAACTGCGCCTCCCAGATCACCATGGTCCGGGGGTCGGCCGTTGCGTAGCCGTACTCGAACCCGAGCACTGCCTCTTCGGAAAGGAGCGAGTCGATGACGACGAAGTCATCGGCGCTCTCGGGAATGGTCTTGAGCGGCGTGTGCGTGGAACCGTCGACGGCGTTATGCAGTACCGAATTGCGGTGGAAAAACGTCCCTCGGCCCGAGTCCTGGCCGGTGAGCCTGACCGCATGATCTTCCTCGAGCAGGCTCGCGTAGGCCATGGTTTCGGCAAAACCCCAGTCCATCGCCAGCGCGCCCGCTGCCATCTTGCGACGGCTTTCCATCACCGTGGCCACCCGCGGATTCAACTCAAAGCCCTCGGGCAGTTGCTGCAACCGCTCCTGCAGGCCGCGGACGCGCTCCACCGACACCGTGGTGTCCACCGGCTCGTCCCAGGTCGCGTCAAAATAGGGCGACCAGTCGACGGTAAAGTCGTTTTCCTGCTCCTCGAGTGCACCCGGCGCCACAACCTGCTCGGCATCCAGGGCATCACGGTATTCGCGCTCCATGCCGCGGGCACGGTCCTTATCGATGACCCCCTCGGACAGGAGCTGATCGGCATAAAGCTTGCGCACCGACGGCCGCGCCTTGATTTTCTGGTACATCATCGGCTGCGTGGCCGATGGCTCATCCGCCTCGTTATGGCCGTGGCGCCGGTAGCAGATGAGGTCGATGACCACATCCGAGTGGAAGGTACGCCGATAGTCCATGGCCAGCCGGGTGACGAACAGCACCGCCTCGGGGTCGTCGCCGTTCACGTGGAATATCGGCACCTGCACCATCTTCGCCACTTCGGTGCAGTAGAAGGTCGACCGCGTATCCAGCGGGTTCGAGGTAGTAAAGCCGATCTGGTTATTGATCACCAGATGCACGGTGCCGCCTGTGTAGAACCCCCGGGCCTGCGAAAGCTGGAAGGTCTCCATGACAACACCCTGGCCGGCCATGGCCGCATCACCGTGGATGAGCACGGGAAGCACCGACTCGCCGGTCTCGTCGGCACGGCGCCGCATTCGCGCACGAGCCGAGCCCTCGACCACGGGATTGACGATCTCGAGGTGTGATGGATTGAAGGCCAGCGCCAGATGCAGCGGCCCGCCGGGTGTGTCGATGTCCGACGAGTAGCCCATGTGGTACTTCACGTCGCCGGCATTGGCATGCTCGGGCGCGTGCTCGCCCTCGAACTCCGCGAAAAGCTCCGCCGGCGACTTGCCCATGATGTTGATGAGCACGTTGAGCCGGCCTCGATGGGCCATGCCGAGCACCAGTTCCTTGACCCCGTGGGCACCCCCGCGCTGGACGATCTCATCGAGCACCGGGATGGTGGCCTCGCCGCCTTCCAGCGAGAAACGCTTCTGGCCCACATACTTGCTGTTGAGGTACTTCTCGATCCCCTCGGCGGCGGTGAGCCGGCCGAGCAGCGCTTCCTTCTGCGCATCGTCCAGCTTCGGCTCTGCCTGGGGCTTTTCGAGGCGCTCCTGGATCCAGCGCTTCTGCGCCGTGTCGGTGATATGCATGTACTCCGAGCCGATCTTGCCCGAGTACACCCGCTGGACCTGTTCGATGATCTGCCGAAGGGTGAGCCGGTCGGGCGCGAACAGCGAGCCCGTGTTGAACGCCGTATCCATGTCGGCTTCGGTAAGCCCGTGGAAGGCGGGGTCCAGGTCGGGCACCTCCGGGTGCTCGCGCAGATGCAGCGGATCGGTATCAGCGTGCTGATGACCGCGGACCCGATAGGCGTTGATCAGACGCAGCACGGCGGCCTGCTTCTGGGCCGCCACGGCGTCCATCCCCTCGCCGGCGAGCACCGCTCGGCCGCGGGCGCTGCTCCGCCCCATCTGCTCGAACGCTTCGCGAATGGGACCATGCGGCACATCACGCACCCGGGAGGGATCCATGGACTCGAGATCGCGGAAATAGTCACGCCAGCGGGGCTCGACGGAGTCGGGATCAGTCAGGTATTTCTCGTAGAGGGCCTCAATGAAATTCGCATTGGTTCCGTTGAGGTAGGAATGACTGAGCGTCTGCTCGAACGCACCACTCATGGCAGGTCACCTGCATTTGCGGAGGGAAGGCCTCGTTGAACGAGTTTTGATCAAGATAACGCCGACCGACTCCAAACGCAACAGGCATGGGCACTTAGCGCATTTTTCACGCACTTGTGCAGGCCTCACCCACCCGGACCATTGTTTTTTCTGACCTCCAAGTCAGCAATTGAGGCCGAGTAACCCCCGGAAGCGATCAGGAACGATCGGAATCGGGCTCTGTCTCGACGGCCGAGGGCGCCTCGAACCAGCGCGAGAAGAAGATGCCCAACTCGAAAAGCAGCCATACCGGCACCGCCAGCAACACCTGCGATATGACATCAGGGGGTGTCAGCAGCATGCCGAAAGTGAAGGCGGCGACGATCACGTACGGGCGTTTGGCAGCCAGCGCATGCCGGGTCGTGGCGCCGCTGCGGACCAGCAGGATGGTGGCAATCGGCACCTCGAACGCGGCACCGAAGGCAAAGAACAGCGTCATGATGAACGACAGATACTCGCCAATGTCGGTCATCATCGACACGCCTTCCGGCGTTGCCGCGGCAAAGAACTGGAAAACCAGGGGAAAAACCAGGAAATAGGCAAACGCCATTCCGAGATAGAACAGCAGGATGCTGGAGATCAGCAGCGGCCAGATGAGACGTTTCTCGTGCCGATAGAGCCCCGGCGCGACAAACGCCCAGAGCTGATAGAGCAGGTAGGGAATACTGAGGAAGAAGGCGCCGACCAGCGCCACCTTGAGCGGAATCAGGAAAGGCGTGGCGACCTGGGTCGCGATCATCGTGGCGCCTTCCGGCAGCACCGCCATCAGTGGTCCGGCGAGCGCGGAGTAGAGCGCATCGCGGAAGGGATAGGCCGCGAGGAAGAGTAGCAGCACAACGGCCGCCGAACGAATCAGCCGCGAGCGCAGCTCCAGCAGATGACTCAGGAGTGGACGATCCTCGTCCTGGCAATCCGGGTCACGGGCAGGATCGCTCACCGGCTGTCTTCTCCCTCATTGTCGTTGCCGCGAGCCGCCGGCTTGACCGGGCTTTCCTCCGGCGCACCGGCAGCCGGCCCCTCATCGGAGGGCGATGACGTGTCACCCCCTTCACCCTTCACGACCTCGTCCATCTGGCGCTTGGCCTCGCCGGCCTGCCGGTCGACCGCACGCCGCGTCTCGCGAAGACCCTCGGCATTGACCTCGCGCTCGACCTCGTCGCGGATGGACTGGAACGAGGCCCGGGCCCGTCCGGCCCAGAGACCGAGTGTGCGCATGAGCCGCGGGAGCCTTTCGGGGCCGACCACCACGAGCGCGATGGCCCCGATGATGAGCAGCTCCCAGAAACTGACATCAAGCATCAGCGGCTACTCCCGACGCTCAGGAACCGCCGCCGGACTTGTCCTTTTCGTCCACCTGCTCGCGCTGCGCGTTCGAGGGCTGCTCAGCATCCTGACCCTCGTCCTTCTCGAGGCTTTCCTTGCCTTCCTTGGCGGCTTTCTCGCTCTCGCTCATGGCGCTCTTGAACCCCTTGAGCGCACCGCCCAGGTCGGAGCCCACGTTGCGCAGCTTCTTGGTGCCGAACAGCAACAGAACAATGACCAGAATCAGCAGCAGTGACCAGGGACTAATTCCACCAGGACCCATCTCGGACTACCTCCAGCATGTGCTATCGGGCGCTCTCGCCCTTGTTGTCCCGCGCCGCTTTCTCGGTGAGCCCGGAGAGCCCGAACCGACGCTCGAGCTCTGCAAGGACGGCCTCGGAGCCGAGCCCGCAGTGGGAAAGCATGACAAGGCTATGGAACCACAGATCAGCGGTTTCATAAACGATATCGTCGCGATTGCCGTTCTTGGCCGCGACGACGGTTTCGGTGCACTCCTCACCGAGCTTGCGCAGGATGCGGTCGATTCCCGCCGCATGCAGCCCGGCCACATAGGACTGCTGCGGGTCGGCCGCGCGACGGGCCTCGAGCACCTCGTCGAGGCGGCGGAGCACATCATCACTCACTGTTCCTGCCTCCGTACATCTCCGCAGGATCCTTCCGGACCGGCTCTGCCACACGCCATTGACCGTCATCCAGCTGCCTGTAGAAACAGCTGCGGCGACCCGTGTGGCAGGCCACTCCGCCGACCTGCTCCACCTGCAGAAGCAGTGTATCGCCATCGCAGTCCAGCGCCACATCCCGCACCCGCTGAACGTTGCCCGACGACTCGCCCTTGTGCCACGGTCGCTGCCGTGACCGGGACCAATAAACGGCCTCTCCGGTGGCGAGCGTCGCCTCCAGGGCCTGCCGGTTCATCCAGGCCATCATCAACACCCGGCCATCATCGGCATCCTGGGCGATCACCGGCACCAGCCCATCGGTGTTCCAGGCCACCTCATCCAACCAGCTCATCGACGCACCTCGATCCCCGCGGCGGCCATGTAATCCTTGGCTTCGGCAATCGTGTACTCGCCGAAGTGGAAAATGCTCGCCGCCAGCACCGCATCGGCATGCCCCTCGATCACGCCATCGACCAGATGCTGGAGGTTGCCTACGCCACCCGAGGCGATCATGGGCACACCGGCACGATCGGAAATCGCCCGATTCAGGGCATTGTCGAAACCGATACGGGTCCCGTCGCGATCCATGCTGGTGACCAGCAACTCGCCTGCGCCCACCTCGGCCATCCGCTCGGCCCATTCCACGGCGTCGATCCCGGTGGGCTTGCGTCCGCCGTGGGTGAACACCTCCCAGCGCGGGTCGGCCTCGGTGCCCCCATGGCGCTTGGCATCGACGGCGACCACGATGCACTGCGAGCCGAAGCGCTCGGCGGCCTCGCGGACCAGGTCGGGTTCACGGATGGCCGCCGTGTTGATGGACACCTTGTCGGCGCCGGCATTGAGCATGCGCCGGACGTCGGCCACCGAGCGGATACCGCCGCCCACCGTGAGCGGGATGAACACCTCCGAGGCAACCGCCTCGACCATGTGCACCAGCGTCTCCCGTTCTTCATGACTGGCCGTGATGTCAAGGAAGGTGAGCTCGTCTGCGCCGGCGCGATCGTAGCGACGGCCGATCTCGACCGGATCACCCGCGTCGCGGATATCCACGAACTTGACGCCCTTGACCACCCGGCCGGCGTCGATGTCCATGCAGGGGATAATCCGGCGCGCGACACCCATGCTCAATCGCCGGTCACGAGTTGGTCGGCCAGACGCTGGGCCTCGGCCAGATCGATGCTGCCTTCATACAGGGCCCGGCCGACGATGGCCCCGCTGATCCCTGCATCCGCGACGGCGCATAGCGCGCGGACATCGTCGAGGTTGGTGACACCGCCGGAGGCAATGACCGGGATATCGATGGCCCGGGCCAGATCGGCGGTGGCCTCGGCATTGGCACCGCGCATCATGCCGTCACGCCCGATGTCGGTGAACACGATGGAATCCACGCCGGCATCCTCGAAACGGCGGGCCAGATCGCTGGCGGAGGTCGCCGAGACACTCGCCCAGCCGTCGGTGGCGACACGCCCCTCCCGCGCATCAAGACCGACAATGATATGACCGGGAAACTCCAGGCAGGCATCGTCCACGAAATGCGGGGCACGCACGGCCTGGGTGCCGATAATCACATGATTGACGCCGACGTCCAGATAGGTCTGGATGACCTCGAAGCTGCGGATTCCGCCACCGACCTGGACGCCCACCGTGGGATGGGCCTCGGCGATCCGGCCGATGATGTCCGCGTTGATCGGGAACCCGGCCACCGCACCGTCCAGATCCACGAGGTGCAGACGCCGAGCGCCGGCCTTCACCCAGCGGTCGGCAACGGCAAGCGGATCCTCCGAGAATACGGTTTCGTCATCCATGCGCCCCTGACGCAGGCGGACGCACTTGCCATCCTTGAGGTCAATGGCGGGGATCAGCTGCATGGCTCTCCATCCCAGGACAGGAAGTTTTTCAGCAGTTGCAGCCCCGGCTGCTGGCTTTTCTCGGGGTGAAACTGCGTTGCGAAGACGTTGGCCGCCCCGATGACCGCGGCGAAAGAGGCACCGTAATCGCTCCGCCCCTGGACGAGGAACTCGTCATCGGGATCGACGTAATAGCTGTGCACGAAATAGAACCGCGTCTCGTCGGCAATGCCAGTGAAGAGTGGATGTCGGCGGACCTGATGTAAACGATTCCAGCCCATGTGCGGGATCTTGAGCCGGGGGTCGTCGCCGGTGAGCCGACGGAAATGGCGCACGGTGCCCGCGAAGTGGCCAAGCGCCTCGACGCCCTCGTTCTCCTCGCTGCGGGTCATCAACGCCTGCATGCCCATGCAGATACCCAAAAATGGCCGATCGCGCATCACCCGATCCAGGACATCCACCAGCTCATGGCGATGGAGTGCGCTCATGCAGTCGCGCACCGCGCCCTGACCCGGGAACACGATCCGTTCGGCGGCATCAATCACGGCCGGGTCATCGGTCACCTCCACCCGCGGTGCCCCGACATGGACCAGCGCCCTTTCCACGGAACGCAGGTTGCCCATCCCGTAGTCGATTACCGCGATGCTCATCGCCGAGGTCTCCCGTTCAATCCGTTCAGAGTGCCCCCTTGGTGGAAGGTAGCGAATCGCCCAGCCGGGGATCCGGTGAGCAGGCCATGCGCAACGCGCGCCCGCCCGCCTTGAACAGCGTCTCGGCGATGTGGTGCGCATTGTGGCCCTGCAGCGCGTCCATGTGCAGCGTCACCGCGGCATGACTGGCAAAGCCCTGCCAGAACTCCCTCACCAGCTGGGTATCGAATTCACCGATGCGCTCTGCCGGAAAGGCGGCACGAAAGAACAGTCCGGGACGGCCGGAGAAATCCACCACCACCCGCGACAGTGCCTCATCCAGCGGGCAGTAGGCGTGGCCATAGCGCACCATGCCCCGTTTGTCACCGACAGCGGCGGCGAAAGCCTGCCCCAGCGTGATACCCACATCCTCGACGGTGTGGTGCGCGTCGATATGCAGATCGCCATCAGCGGCGACATCCAGGTCGAAAAGCCCGTGCCGTGCCAGTTGATCCAGCATGTGATCAAAGAAACCGACACCCGTGCGGCGCTCACCATCGCCACTGCCGTCGAGATCGAGGCTCACGCGGATTCGCGTTTCCAGCGTGTTGCGCTCGATGGTTGCCTTGCGTTCGCTCATGGGTTGGGACCGCCTCACTGCCGACGCGGCGCAGGATACCACGCCGCCGTTACTGGCGTGATCCGGGAGGAACGGCCAGCCAGAACGTCACCGGGCCATCGTTGCACAGGCTGACCTGCATGTCGGCGCCGAAAACCCCGGCAGCCACCGGCGAATGACGCGCCCGGGCGGCTGCCTCCAGGTCGGCAAACCGTGACCGCGCCTCGGCAGGATCAGCGCCCCCGGAGAACCCGGGCCGTGAACCCTTGCGGGTATCCGCCAGTAGCGTGAACTGGGGCACCAGCAGCAGACCACCCCCGGTATCCGCAAGGCTGCGGTTCATGCGCCCGGCGGCGTCGGCAAAGACCCGATAACCGAGTAGGCGCTCCAGCAACCGCCGCGCCGTCGCGGCGTCATCCCCGCGTTCAACCCCGACGAGGGCGAGCAGCCCCTCGCCGATGGCCGCCACCGATTCGCCATCGATGCACACCTCGGCGTGGGTGACCCGCTGGAGCAGCCCGATCATTCGCCTTCCAGTCGCTTCAGGCGCACCTCGAGCTCGCGCACGATCTGCATGTCCCCGCGACGGCGGGCGGCCTCCAGCCCCTGGCGGAACGTCTCTGCCGCCACAGCGGTGTCACCGGCCTTCAGTTGCAGGCGCCCAAGCGCCCGCCAGGCCGCCGAGTAGTCGGGATCGAACTCGATGGCCTTGTTGAGGTGCCGAACGGCTTCCTCCGTCTGGCCGTCGCGGGCCATCGCCTCGCCCAGCGTCAGACGGGGCATCGCCCCGTCACGCCCTCCCTCGATCATCTTGCGGAGTGCGTTGATATCCATCACCGACAGGCTAGCAATCCCGGCCTCAACGCCGCCAGAAGGCCGGCGTGAAGAGCACCAGGAGCGTGAAGATCTCCAGCCGCCCCATGATCATGGCGACACACATCACCAGCTTGGGCCCCGCACCGACGCTGGCGAAGTTGGCCGCCACATCGCCCAGGGCGGGACCCAGGTTGGCCAGCCCGGAGGCCACCGCCGAGAAGGCCGTGATCTGATCGAGGCCCATGGCGAGCATGAGCAGCATGAGCAGCACGAAGAGCAGCACATAGGCCGCAAAGAACCCCCAGACCGCATCAATCACCCGCTCGTTGACGGGCCGATCACCTACCTTGACCGGAATCTGCGCCTGCGGGTGGATGAGTCGAAGGATCTCGCGCCCGCCCTGGCGCCACAGCAAAAGCACGCGGATCACCTTGAGGCCGCCCGATGTGGAGTTGGCACAGCCGCCGACCACGGCGACGAACAACAACAGCACCGGCAGGAAGGCCGGCCAGACATAATAGGAGGCGGTCGTGTAACCGGTGGTGGTGGCGAAGGAAACGACCTGGAAGATGGCGTGATGCCAGGTCTCGTCCAACGGGAGGCTGTGAGCGGCCTGGTAGATCAGCAGCCCGCCCAGCATGAGCACAGTCACCACGGCCAGAACGGTCAGGAAGGTGACCAGCTCCGGGTCGGTACGCCAGGGTTCGGTGCTCATCCGCCGCCAGGCCATGAAATGCAGCGAGTAATTGAGCGCCGAGATGATCATGAATACCACCGCGATCATCTCGATCAACGCACTGTCGTAGTACCCCATGCTGGCGTCATGGGTGGAGAAACCACCCGTGGCGATGGTCGTGAACGCATGGCCGATTGCATCAAACACCGTCATGCCTGCCAGCCAGTAGCCGATGGCGCAGGCCACCGTCAGCCCAAGATAGATGTACCAGAGGGCCTTCGCGGTCTCGGCGATCCTCGGCGTCAGCTTGGCGTCCTTGACCGGGCCGGGAAGCTCCGCGCGGTACAACTGCATCCCACCGATGCCCAGCATGGGAAGGATCGCCACCGCGAGCACGATGATGCCCATGCCGCCAAGCCACTGCAGCTGCTGACGGTAGTACTGGATGGACAGCGGGAGGTCATCGATACCGACAATGGTCGTGGCACCGGTGGTGGTCAGCCCCGAGATGCTCTCGAACAGAGCATCCACGAGGGGAAAGTCCACGGCGTCCTGAAGGACCAGCGGCACGGCACCCGCCATCCCCAGCACGACCCAGAACATGGCCACCACGAAGAAGCCGTCCCGGGTGCGCAGTTCGCGGCGCGAGCGGCGCACGGGAAGCCAGAGCAGCGCACCCAGGGCCAGCAACAGGCCAAAGGTCAGGAAAAAGGCCATGGCAACGCCATCGGCCGCTGCCACGCCGATCAGCCCTGGCGGCAGCATGGTGATGCTGAACACCATCAGCAGGACACCCAGCACGCGCTGCACGGCATCGGGATGCATGAATCAACTCCTCCTAGAGGAAGGTGACGCCCACCGAGAAGAGCTTTTCGACGTCGGCGAGACGGCTCTTGTCGACCAGGAACAGGATGACGTGATCCTCGGGCTCGATGACCGTGTCATGATGGGCCATCACCACTTCGTCCCCGCGCACGATGGCGCCAATGGTCGTCCCCCGGGGCAGGCGAATCTGATCGATGCGCCGGCCGACCACTTCGGAGCTGCCGGCATCCCCATGGGCGATGGCCTCGATGGCCTCGGCGGCCCCGCGGCGCAGGCTGTGCACCGTGGCGACGTCGCCGCGCCGGATATGGGCCAGCAGGCTGCCGATGGTGGCCTGCTGCGGCGAGATGGCGACATCGATGTCGTCGCTGGACTGAATCAGATCGACGTAGGCGGCCCGGTTGATCAGGGCCATCACGGTCCTCGCCCCGCGCCGCTTGGCGAGCATGCCCGAGAGGATGTTGGCCTCGTCATCATTGGTCAGCGCACAGAACACATCGGTGTTCTCGATGTTCTCCTCGAGCAGCAGATCCTCGTCCGCCGCATCACCATGCAGCACGATGGTCTTCTTCAGCTCGTCGGCGATCATCCGGCACTGGCCGGCATCGCGCTCGATGATCTTGACCTGGTACCGGGTCTCGAGGGACTTGGCCAGCCGCGTTCCAATGTTGCCGCCCCCGGCCAGCATGATGCGCTTGACCGGCTTGTCGAGCCGGCGCAATTCGCTCATGACCGCGCGGATGTTCTTGCGGGCCGCCACGAAGAAGACCTCGTCACCGGCCTCGATGACGGTATCGCCCTCCGGGATGATGGCGCTGCCGCGGCGATAGATCGCAGCGACCCGGGTCTGGACCCCCGGTACATGCTCGCGCAGCGTGCGCAGCTCCTGGCCAACCAGCGGGCCGCCGTAGTAGGCGCGCACCCCCACCAGGCGGACCTTGCCATCGGCAAAGTCCATGACCTGCAGTGCGCCGGGGTGCTCGATGAGCCGGCGGACATACTGCGTGACCAGCTGCTCCGGGCTGATCAGGACATCGATGGGCAGGGCATCGGGGGCGAAGATCTGCGGGTGCGACAGATACTCCACGGCCCGCACCCGGGCGATCTTGCTGGGGGTATGAAACAGCGTGGAGGCGATCTGGCAGGCCACCATGTTGGCCTCGTCGGAATCGGTCACTGCGATGATCATGTCGGCATCATCCGCCCCGGCCCGCTCGAGGACCGCCGGGTGAGTGCCATTACCGAGCACGGTGCGGAGATCGAGTCGATCCTGTAGCCCCTGGAGGATCTGTGCATTCCGATCCACCACGGTGATGTCGTTATCCTCGCTGGTCAGGTTGGCGGCGACGGTACCGCCTACCTGGCCGGCACCGAGGATGATGATTTTCATGCTCGTCCTCCGCCGCTCTCGCCACCCTCGCGCGGGTCGATACCCAAAGATCGGAGCTTGCGGTACAGATGGGTCCGCTCCATGCCCGCCAGCCGGGCCAATTGGGCCACGCTGCCGTCAGCCCGCTGCAGTTGCTTCTGCAGGTAGGCGCGCTCGAAATGCTCACGGGCCTCGCGCAAGGGCAGATCCAGTGTCAGGGCCGGTGGCCACTCGCCCTCTGCGTTGCCCGTCTGCACGACGGAGAGCGCCTCTTCCACCTCGGCGACATCGATGTCGAGCCCGTCGCCGAGTACCAGCAGCCGCTGCACGAGATTGCGCAGCTCCCGGACATTCCCCGGCCAGTCATGGTTACGCAGCCGGTTTTGTGCCGCCACGGTGAATCGCCGGTAACCCAGCTGCTCGGCCTCCACGAGACGGTCCACATAAAAGGCCACGAGCTCCGGTATATCCTCGGCATGCTCACGCAGCGGCGGCACCCACATCGGGATGACACTGAGGGAGTAGGCCAGATCCTCACGGAACTGTCCCGCCGCTGCCTCGGCGGCCAGGTCATGACGGGTGATGGCGATCATTCTGACGTCGAGCGGGATACGCTGCGAGCCACCAACCCGCTGGAATCCCCCCGCATCGATGGCCGACGCAAGCCGGGTCTGCGCCTCACTGTCCAGATCCGTTGCCCCGTCGAGGATCAGCGTACCGCCGGCCGCCGACTCGAGCCGACCCGGGATCACCCGGCCGCCGCGCTCCTGGCCAAAGAGCTCTTCGGCGGCGGACTGACCGGCAATGGCTCCCGCAGCGACCTCGACCAGCGGGCCGCCGCGCCGGGGACTGAGGTGGTGAATATAGCGGGCAAGGCATTTCCGGCCGCTGCCGGGCTCGCCGGTCACAAGCACCCAGCTCTCGCTCGCCGCCACCCGCTCGGCCTGCTCGCGGAGATTGCGCATCGACGCGCTGCGCCCGACCGGCTGGATAATCGCCGACCTGCCACCCGCCTCGGCGGCAGCGGTCACCTGCTGCTGGAGGGCCTGCTCGACCGTGGCGATCAGCTTGCCCATCGACAGCGGCTTCTCAACGAAATCCACTGCCCCCTGGCGGGTTGCCTCAACCGCCGTTTCCACCGTGCCATGCCCCGAGATCATCACCACGGGAAAGGCGGGCGTTCCGCCGCCGGCCCACTCCCTGAGCAGCGAGATACCATCCTCACCCGGCATCCAGATATCCAGCAGGACCAGATCCGGCTGACGTGCATGCAGCAGTGCACGCGCCTCGGATCCGCTCTCGGCGGTGGCTACCTCGTAGCCCTCGTCCTCCAGGATCTCCCGGACCAGCCCCCGAATATCGGGCTCGTCATCAACGACCAGTACATAGCCCTTGCTCATTGCTCGTTCCCTTGCCGGGCGTCACCCGGCATGACGCGGGGCAGGCGCACGGAAATCCGGGCGCCGCCGTCAACGTTGCGGGCGCCTATCATGCCATTGTGCTCCTCGACGATCTTCTTGACGATGGCAAGCCCCAGCCCCGAGCCGCGCGGCTTGGTGCTGACATACGGCTCGAAGAGCTGATTGAGCATGGATTCCGCAAAACCCGGCCCGTTGTCCTGGACGTCGAGCTCGATCATGTCCGCGAAACGGCCGCTGCCCTGCCGCGTCGACACCACCACCCGGCAATGCCCGGCCTCACCGGCCTCCAGTGCATTCCGCAGCAGATTATTGAGCAACTGCCTGAGGCGGCCCGGATCCGCCTGCAACCATGGCAGATCCTCGTCCAGGTCGAGGCGGAAGGCGGGTTGCTCCGGCTCACCGCGATAAAGCTCCACCACCTCCCGCACCAGGGCGTTGAGATCCACGGCCTGCGGCCGCAGGGCCGGTGGCCTGGCATATTCCGAGAATGCCTGGACCATCTCCTTCATGGCCTCCACCTGGTGAATAATGGTCTCGGTCGAGCGCTGCAGAAGCACCGCCTCATCCCCGCTCAGACGCGTACCGACCTTGTGCTGCAGGCGCTCCGCAGAGAGCTGGATGGGTGTCAGCGGGTTGCGGATCTCATGCGCCAGGCGCCGAGCAACCTCACCCCAGGCCGCATCACGCTGTGCCTGGATAAGGGTCGTCACGTCGTCAAACACGATCACCTCGCCACCCCGGTCTCCCTCTCCCGGCAGCGTGGCGCCGCTGCAAATCAGCGCCCGCCGGCCCTCACCGGTGTCCAGGCTGAGTTCCGCCCGCCACTCCGAATCCGGCGACTGTCGATCGCCCGCAACCAGATCGGCGAAGGGGCCGAAATCCGGGTAGCGGTTGACAAGGGCCGAGAGCGGACGGCCGACGCCCTCGCTGAGCGGCACCGAGAGAATCGCACTCGCCGCCTGGTTGTATGTACGCAGACTGCCGTCCGGCGCCAGGGCCAGGACCCCCGAGGACAGCCGCCCGAGGACGGTCTCGAGATAGGCGCGCTGTGATTCCACCAGCTCCTGGCTGTGGCGGGCCGCGTCGCGAACGTCGGCCACCCGCCGACTCATGTCATTGAAGGAGCGCACCAGATAACCCAGTTCGTCGTTGCCGCCCGGCGCCAGCTGGGTGCCGTACTCCCCCGCCGCCATGGCGCGGGTCCCCTCGGCCAGTCGGCTGACCGGTGCCACAAGACGGCGGGCAAGATAGAAGGCGGACCAGACCGCGAACAACAACGATAGAAGCAGCACCAGCGACAGCGTCAGGCTGAAGCTGTCTTTCAACGGTCCGCGCAGATAGGCAAGCTCGCGATATTCACTGAACGCCGTCTCCACCTCCGCCGCAAGATTGTCGATACGGGGCGAGACCTGGAAGAGTCCCTGCAGCACACGGCTGCTGCCGGGACCGCCCGGCCCGGGCGCCGGTACCAGGGCGCGGATATGCAGGCCGGCATTTTCGATGGGATCGAGGCCCACATAGGGGCGCCCCTGGCGGAGCTGGAGGAGGATACTGTCCTCCGGCCGGTGCGGCAGGATGTTCCCGGTATCAACGCTGCTTGCGGCGATGATCCGGCCATTCTCGCCAAGCAGGGCCAGCTCGGAGGCGCCGGTCCGCGCACGCAGATCGCCCAGCGTAATCGGCGCCATCTCCTCGGTGACGTCCGCCAGATCCCGGGCCGCATCCTGCAGCCGCTGCTGCATGTCGCGCATGCGCTGATCGAGCGAGGCCTGAGACAGTGCCAGGGCGTCATCGAGTGCGTTCTCGACACGCACGTCGAACCAGCTGTCCACGCCGCGCTGCAAAAACTGCATGGAAAAACCGTAAACCACCAGACCCGGCACCACCGCGAGGACCACGAACAGGGCCATGAGCCGGAGCGTCAGGCGACTGCCCGTCTCGCGGGCCCGGACCGATCGCACCAGACGCCAGAGGTTATTGACGATCAGGGCCAGGAGTGCGACGAGGACAACGCCGTTGATCAGCAGCAGCCAGAGGTAGAGGCGGCCAAAACGCACGGAGTTCTCGGTGGCGGCACTCAGGAGATAAAGCGAGAGAATCAGCAGGACACTCAGAAGAATCCGCACGATCGCCTGCCGGGGTAGCTGCATCATGGTGACAACTCCCGGTACCGCGGCTCGCTGCGGAGCCGCCAGTCGGGATTGATCCACGCCACCATGCGCAACAGCCGCGGGAGCTCGTCCACCTCCAGCCCGGTATCCAGGCGCAGGCGATAGTCCTCCCCCTCATCCAGGCGGTCGAGACGCACCACGGGCCATGCCTGGATTCGCCCCAGGCGCAGCAACAAGGCATCGAGGCTGCGGTAGCTCCGGGACTCGCCACTCTCGAGCCGGGTAAGCACATAGCGCCGGCTGATGGCGTGATACTGGAGCCGGTAGCGGCGCTGCTGGCTGACCACGACGGCATCCCCCCACCACCAGCGAGCCGTCTGGAGCCGCAATCGCTGCACGATGACCAGCGCCACCCCGTTCTCCAGCGCCTCGGCCGCCGTGGTGCTGAGCGCGTAGTCGATACGTGCGTCGGCCAGAACCAGCTGATCCTCCACGCGGATATCCAGCTCACTGACCCCGAACCCCCCGGTCTGTGCGAAGGCGGACATCGCCATCAGCAGCAGCGTGAGTCCGATCGCAGTGCGCTCAGCGTTTTTCCAGGCAGGCATAGTAAAAGCCATCGACGCCGGCTTCGCCGGTAAGAATCTGTTGACCGTATCCAACCCGCCGGCCCACGGGAAGCGCCGGGGGTGCCGCCCGTGCATCCGGCTGAGCCTGCATGAACGCCGCGATCACCGCTTCATTCTCCGCCTGCAGGATCGAGCAAGTGCAATAGACCAGACGCCCGCCGGGGGCCAGCAGCGGCCATAGGGCATCCAGCAGACGACGCTGTGCGGCCTGCAGGCGGGGCGGATCGTCGACGCGGCGCAGCCATTTAATATCCGGATGCCGGCGGATCACACCGGTGCCGGAACAGGGCGCATCGAGCAGGATCCGCTCGAACAGGCGCCCATCCCACCAGTCCTTCGTTGCGGCCGCATCCGCGACCCGGCACTCCCCTCCCAGCCCGAGGCGCCCAAGGGTACTTACGACTCGCTCCAGGCGCGCTTCGTCCTCATCCAGCGCAAGCAGTGCCGCATCGGAGCGCTCAAGCACATGCGCCGCCTTGCCGCCGGGCGCCGCGCATGCATCGAGCACCCGATCCCCCGGTTCGGGTGACAGCACTTCGACGGCCAGTTGTGCGGCCCCGTCCTGAACGGAGCAGTCGCCCTCATGGAAACCGGGAAGCAGGCCCACGGCAACCGGCTGCTCCAGCACCAGCGCGTCGGGGAATCCGTCCAGGATCCGGGCGCGCAGTCCGGCCTCCGCCAGTCGCTGCTGATAGCCCGCAACGGACTGGCGCCGGCGATTGACCCGCAAGGTCATTGGTGCGCGGGTATTCTGGGCCTCGAGCAGTGAATCCCAGTCGTCCGGCCAGTCGTGCTGCAGCTGAGTCAGCAGCCAGTCGGGTACCGAGGCCCTGACCGCGGGCGTCGTATCAACCGAGGCCAGGCAGCCATCCCGCTCGCGCTGAAATCGCCGCAGCAGGGCATTGATGAGCCTGGCCGCCCATTGCTTACCCCGATGACGGGCCACGGCGACCGTCTCCGAAACTGCGGCATGGGCGGGAGTATCCATGGCCACAAGCTGCTGCAAGCCGATCTCCACCAGCAATGCCATGTCCTGATCACGACGGCGCAGCGATTGATGCAGGAGCCGGTCGCGAATGGCCGCCAGGCGACGGTGATTGCGCAGAACGCCATAGGCGATGGCGCGGCAGAACCCTGCATCGCGGCTGTCGGCATCCGGCGGCACGTGCTCAGCCAGGGCGGCATCCAGCGACCGGCCGCCGCCGAGGACAGCGAGCAGGATATCCACGGCGGCGTCCCGCGGATTAAAGGAGGATTTCGCCGACATGCATCGTATGCCCGCGCAGGAAATCGGCCACCGCCTGCGCCCGGCCTCCGGGCGCCTGCACCCGGAGCAGTCGAAGCACGCCGTCGCCGGTCTGCACGTCGATTCCCTCGTCACTCACCGTGAGGATCTCTCCTGGCACACCGGTCGCGGCGGGACCCGGCAGGGCCCGTGCCGCCCATATCCTGAGCGGCGCATGATCACGCTGGCAGCGCATCACCGGCCAGGGATCGAAAGCCCGCACCCGGCGGGTAATGACGTCAGCGGTTTCATCCCAGTCGACACGACATTCCCCGGTGGTGATCTTGTCGGCGTATGTCACCCCCTCCTCCGGCTGATCGCGGGCGTCGATCCGACCGGACAGCCAGTCGTCGAGCTTATCCGCCAGCAGCTCGGCCCCCATATCGGCAAGCCGGTCATGCAGCGTTGAGGCTGTGTCCTCCGCGCCGATGGGTGTCGATCGACAGGCCACGACCGGACCGGTATCCAGGCCGGCAGCCATTTCCATCAGACAGACGCCGCTCTGCTCGTCGCCGGCTTCGATGGCGCGCTGGATGGGTGCCGCACCCCGCCAGCGCGGGAGCAGCGAGGCGTGAATATTGAGACAGCCATGCACCGGCATACCCAGCACCGCGGCCGGCAGTATGAGGCCGTAGGCGGCGACCACCATTACATCCGGCGCATGGCCGGCCAGGCGCTTCTGTACCGCCGGATCACGGAGGCTTTCCGGCTGCTCCACCACCAACCCGTGCTCGAGCGCCAGCGTCTTGACCGGAGACGCGCGCAGCCGTCGCCCCCGGCCTGCCGGCCGGTCTGGCTGCGTGTACACCGCCACCACCCGGTAGCCGGCATCGATCAATGCCTCGAGTGCCGGTACGGCAAATGCCGGAGTTCCGGCATAAACCACCCGTGGCGCGTCGTGGGTAGCCGCCCCGGTCAGACCGAGCCCATCTTGAGCGTCTGCTCGGAGCGCTGGCGCGCCGCTTTCTCGAAGCGCCGCCGGAGTCGCTTGCGCTTGAGCTCGGAGAGATAGTCGATGAACAGCCGGCCATCCAGATGATCAAGCTCATGCTGAATGCAGCGCGCCATCAGGCCCTCAGCCTCGACTTCGAAGGGCTCGCCGTCGAGGTTGAGGGCGCGAAGCGTCACGGCATCGACACGCTCCACGTTGTCGGCATAGCCGGGGATCGACAGGCAGCCTTCCTCGGCGATCTCCCGGGCGTCCGCGCGATGGACGATCTCCGGGTTGATCAGCACCATCGGTTCGCTGCCGTCCTCACTGACATCCATGACGACAATGCGCTCATGGACATCGATCTGCGTCGCGGCAAGACCAATGCCGGGTGCGTCGTACATGGTCTCGAACATGTCGCTGACCAGATCCCGGACCCGATCATCAATGGTTTCCACCGGACGGGCCCGGGTTCGAAGCCGTTCGTCGGGATACTGAAGGATTTCGCGTTTGGCCATGGGAATGTCCATTGAGGGCCGCAGTTCGGGACTGCCAGCCTCGGTTTGACGATTTCGGCTCAGTATACCGAACCGCCACGGCCCGGGACCAGCAAACGCCTGAAAGAACAGGGATGTGTCATGCTTTATACGAAATATGCGCTGCGCCTCGGTGGTATGCTCGCGTTTGTCGTATGCCCGCCGCTGGCCGCAGAGCCGCCCGCGATCTTCCCGTCCGGGGCGGATTTGCCGCGGGTGATACTCGGCGAGGAAGGCCGACGCCTGAGCGCCGCGGGAGACGCGATCTATGTCGCCGGACTCGGCGGCCGCAGTGCCAGTCGTTATTATCTGATCCGTCCCGGACCGGCACTGCCGCATAACGCCGATCGGCGGATGGGTCGCAGCAGCATCTATCTCGGGCAGGCGCGGGTGGCGAGTGGTGGCGAACCCGCCATGCTGACCATCGAAAAGTCGCGCCGGGAAATCCGGCCCGGCGACTACCTGCTTGCCATCAAGGAGAGCGCACAGGGGCGCCATGACTGAGGATACGCTCGAGGCCTGGCTCACACTGCTTCATCTCGAAGGCGTCGGCCCGCGGATGATCGCCGACATTGTCGACGCCTACGGCGGGCCGACCACCTACCTGGCGGCCAGCGAGGCCGACCGGGCGGCGCACGGGCTACCGGCAAGGGCAGTGACGGCCCCTCGCATGCTGACTTCGGCACGCGAGGGTGTCGCGGCGGATCGCCGCTGGGCCGATCAGAAGGATTGTCACATCATCCCGCGAGACGATGCCCGCTATCCGGCGCGGCTCGCGGAGATCCCCGACCCGCCGCCGGTACTGTTCGTCCGGGGAGAACCGGCCGTTCTCGACACGCCTCAGATCGCTGTCGTGGGGACACGAAACCCCACCCCGGGGGGCATCGAGACGGCCGAGGATTTCGCAGGCCGCCTGGCAGCCAGCGGGTTGACCGTCACAAGCGGACTGGCACTGGGCATCGACACCGCCGCCCACGAGGGTGCCCTGGTGGCCGAGGACGGTACCTCCATCGCCGTCATGGCCACCGGCCCGGACCGCCTCTACCCGCGCGAAAACCAGGCCCTGGCCCGGGCGTTGACCGAACGCGGGGCGATCGTGACGGAAATGCCGGTGGGCACACCCGTCAACCGGGGCCTTTTCCCACGGCGCAACCGCCTGATCAGCGGCCTCTCCCTGGGCGTGCTCGTCGTGGAGGCAGGCCGTCGCAGCGGTGCGCTGGGGACAGCACATCAGGCCGTGGAGCAGGGGCGTGAAGTCATGGCCATTCCGGGATCGATCCACAACCCCGTGGCCAAAGGCTGCCACCAGTTGATCCGGGACGGTGCCCGGCTGGTGGAGAGAGCGGATGACGTCATCGAGGAAATACGCAAGCTACCGGATGGGTGGATGATGAACACCCCGGAGGCGGCGGCCGCCGGCGCGGGAGACGACAATCCGGCAGCCGCCCGGACCGATACCTCGCTCGACGCCGACTACATGGCGCTGCTCGAGGCCATGGGATATGACCCGATCGGCTTCGAAACGCTTGCCGATCGCACTTCATTGACGCCCGATATCCTTTCCTCCATGCTCCTGAGCCTGGAACTTATGGGCCATGTTGCGCCCTGCAA
>CAJXND010000013.1 GCA_913056385.1 uncultured Ectothiorhodospiraceae bacterium | reverse complement strand
CCCCAGCGGGTCGTCTCAATGAACCTCTGCACCGATCAGCTGGCCATGCTGGTGGCGGATGAAGACCAACTCGCCTCTGTCTCCGCGTTGTCACGGGATCCGGTCAGCTCGGCGATGGCCGAGGAGGCGCAGGCCTATCCGATCAATCACGGCCGGGCCGAGGAGGTTCATCTGCTGAACCCGGATCTGGTGATTGCCGGGCGTTTCAGCGCCGGTGCAACCCTGTCCATGTTAAAACGCCTGGACATTCCCGTCGCCGTCTTCGAGCCGGCGACCTCGCTGGAGGACGTACGCGCCAACCTCCTTCGAATGGGTGAGCTGCTGGGCCGGGCCGAGCGGGCGGAGGATTTGGTTGAGGCGTTCGACCAGCGCCTCGCCATGCTCTCCGGTGTGCCGCTTGAGCCGCCGGAAGCGGCCCTTTACTTCCCCAACGGCTATACCCGTGGCGAGGATACGCTCATAGGGGATATCGTTCATGCCGCCGGGTTCGACAATATAGCCTCCGGACTCGGCATTGATGCCGGTGGACACCTGCCGCTGGAGCAGCTGGTGGTCGCCGACCCCGAGCTGGTGATTACCGGCAGTCGCAATCGGGGCGACTCGCGTTCGCAGGCGATCATGGAGCACCCGGTCCTCGAGGAGGTAGCGCGGTTTGGCACCCACCGGGGATTATTCAACCGTGAATGGGTCTGTGGAACACCGCGCGTGCTGGCCGCCGTAGAGCGGATCGGCGCGCTTCGCGGCGATCTGGTGGGTGCGCGATGAGTCGCCTGCTCGGGCTTCTGCTGGCTCTGACCGCAGGCCTTTTCGCTGTCTCGCTGACCATCGGACCGGCCGCGATCGGTCCGATGGCCAGCCTGCAAGCGCTGTTTGCCGGAGGCGATACACCGCTTTCCCTGGTCATGCAGGAAATCCGTCTGCCGCGAGCGATCCTGGCGGTTCTGGTCGGAGCGAGTCTTGGGCTGTCCGGGGCCGCCCTGCAGGGCTATCTTCGCAATCCGCTGGCCGAGCCCGGTCTGCTCGGAATCTCCGGCAGTGCGGCGCTGGGCGCGGTCCTCGCGATCCAGACAGGCGTGGCGGCCGCATTCCCGCTGGGTCTGCCGCTATCAGCGCTGGCGGGGGCATTCATCGGGGTGCTGCTGATCACATTGCTTGCCGGTCGCCGCGGTGGAACGCTCAGTCTGATCCTGGCTGGCATCGCGATATCGGCGCTGGCCAGCGCCATGGTCTCTCTGGCCCTGAACCTGTCGCCCAACCCCTTTGCCACCAGCGAGATCGTTTTCTGGATGATGGGGTCACTGGCGGACCGCTCCATGGAGCATGTCGTGCTGGCACTGCCCTTTATTGTCGTCGGCACAGTGATGCTGATGACCCTTGGGCGGCCCCTCAACGCCATTACACTGGGCGAGGATGCTGCGGAGGCGCTGGGGATGCGCCTGGCCCGTGTGCGCTGGCGGCTCATTGTCGGGTCGGCCCTGGTGGTGGGTGTGAGCACCGCCGTGGCCGGTACGATCGGGTTCGTCGGCCTGGTGGTGCCCCATCTGCTGCGGCCCTGGGTGGGCGCAATGCCGGGCCGGCTGCTCGGTGCCAGTGCCCTCGGTGGTGCCATGATGGTGCTGGCGGCGGATATCCTGGTCCGGAGCGTGCTGCCGCAGGCCGATCTCAAGCTCGGGGTGGTCACGGCCCTGATCGGGGCGCCGCTCTTTCTGCACCTGATCTATCAGACCCGACGGGAGCTGGCATGAGTCTCCTCAGCGTGCAGGACTTCTCGGTATCCCTTGCCGGCCGGTCTGTTCTCCGCGACATCAGTTTTGATGTCGGGCCCGGGGAGCTGGTCGGGATCATCGGCCCCAACGGCGCCGGCAAGACCACGCTGATGCGCGCCGCACTGGGGCTGATCCCGGCAGCGGGGCACTGCTCGCTGGCCGAGCTCGATGAGGCATCGCGTGCCCGGGCGGTGGCCTGGATGCCGCAGGAGCGAACCGTGGCCTGGCCGATCAGCGTTGAAGCCCTGGTCATGCTGGGGCGCATGCCGCATCGTGGCCCGGGTCTGCGGCCGAGCCCGGAGGACCGGGCGCAGGTTGCCGACGCAATCCGGCGTGTCGGACTGCAGGGGTTCGAGGAGCGCGCCGTCACGAAGCTCTCCTCGGGAGAGCGGACCCGCGTGCTCATTGCCCGGGCCCTGGCGCAGCAGACCGCACTTGTCCTCGCCGACGAGCCCATTGCCGGTCTTGACCCCGCCCATCAGATCAGCACCATGGAGACGTTCGCCGCACTGGCCGACGATGACCGAACCGTGATTCTGTCGATCCATGATCTGGGACTGGCGGCCCGGCACTGCACGCGGCTTGTGTTACTCGGCGAGCAGCGGATGCTGGCCGATGGGCCTCCGTCCCGGGTGCTGACTGCGGATAATCTGGCCCGCATCTTCAACATCGAGGCGTATTTGAGCGAGACCGAGCAAGGGCTGGTCTATCAGTCGCTTCGAGTCCTGCGTCCGTAGCTCTTCGAGACAAAAGGCACCTCCGTCTCATCGCGGCGCTGGTTGATTGCCAGGATCATCGCGAAGAAGAGATTGCAGAGGATGTTGCAGAAGCGCGGCAGGAGATCGGGCACTTCGCGGCCGGCCTCCTCGATGCGGACCATCTGTCGGATGGCCTTCTTCGCGCCGGATCGGGAGAGATTCAGGAATGGCACGGGCATTTCGCCACGGGGGAGTACGAATCCCGCCGCGCGCCCGGCGGCCTCATCGCGATAATGGGCAAGACGCTGCTTTGCCCAGGCGAGGTCATCTTCGGTGACGGCAAGCCGGCCGCGGAGGGAGCCGTTCAGGTGAAACGCGAGCGGCTGCAGCACAGCCAGGTCCTCCCGGATATCCTCGCAGTCCGCCGGAGATCCAGAGATTGCGGCGCCGATGTTGCCGCACAGTTCGTCGGTGATGACCTCGAAGTCGCATAACGGGCCGCCCTCGTGAATGAAGGGGTAGCAGACTTCGTCCATATCGGGGCTCTGCCGCATGCCGATTCTCCCGTGAATTCCTTTATCCTTGCCGAGCATGACGCTCTCAATCATGACTGCCAACCTGAACGGGATCCGTTCCGCCCAGCGAAAGGGCTTTTTCGACTGGCTCGAATCGCAGCGCCCGGACGTCCTCTGTATTCAGGAGACCAAGGCGCAGCGCGATCAGCTCGATGGCGGGCCGTATTTTCCGCCCGGCTATCACGCCGAGTTCGTCGATGCCGAGCGCAAGGGCTACAGCGGTGTCGCCATCTACAGCCTTCGCGAGCCCGATGACTATGTGCGCGGCCTCGGCATGCCCGAGATCGATCGCGAGGGCCGCTGGCTGGAGGCCCGCTTCGGGCGACTCAGCGTCATCTCGTTCTACATGCCTTCGGGCAGCTCGGGTGAACATCGCCAGGGCGTCAAGGATGCCTTCATGGCGCCCTTGCTCGAGCGCCTCCAGTCCATGGCCGATGATGGTCGCGAGTACGTGATCTGCGGCGACTGGAATATCGCCCACACCTGGCGTGACCTGAAGAACTGGCGGTCCAACCGGAAGAACTCCGGTTTCCTGCCCCATGAGCGGGAGTGGATGGATCGGCTCTTCGGTGAGGCGGGTTTTGTCGACGCCTTCCGTGAGGTCAATGACGGGGATGATGAATATACCTGGTGGTCATTCCGCGGCCAGGCCTGGGCCAACAACACCGGTTGGCGGATCGACTACCACGTCGCCACGCCGGGCATCGCGTCACGGGCTCGGGACGCGCGCATCCATCGGGCCGATCGATTCTCCGATCACGCGCCGCTGACCATCGACTACGACTGGCCCGCGTCGAGCCGTTTCAGGTAGTCGATGATGTCCGCAGACTCGTAGAGCCACTCGACCCGGCCACCCGGGTACTCGATGCGCAGGCAGGGCACCATCCCCTTGCCGCCACCCTCGATCAGCTCCTCCCGCCGACCGGGTTCGCGAAGGATGTTGCGTGACTCGACCTCCAGGTCGATATCCCGGGTGGAGCGCCGAACCATCTGGCAGAAACCACAGAGTTCATGCTCATAGAGGGCGAGATGGGCGGGCTGTTCCATGCTTAGGCTCGCTTCTGGTTCATGTCGAGGGCGTCCAGGTATTTCTCGGCATCCAGTGCCGCCATGCAGCCGCTTCCGGCCGAGGTGATCGCCTGGCGGTAGACGTGATCCATGACATCCCCGGCGGCAAATACGCCGGGGAGACTGGTGGCGGTGGCGTTGCCTTCAAGGCCGCTCTGCACCCGGATGTAGCCGCCAGCCATGTCGAGCTGACCCTGAAAGAGTTCGGTGTTGGGCCGATGGCCAATGGCGATGAAGACACCGGCCAGTGCGAGGTCGTCCGTCCTGTCATCCACCGTGCTGCGCAACCTGGCGCCGGTGACGCCGGTCTCATCCCCCAGCACCTCGTCAAGGGTGCTGTTCCAGCGGATGGTGATATTGCCCGACTCGGCCCGTTGAAGGACCTGATCCTGCAGTATCTTTTCGCCACGGAACCGGTCGCGGCGGTGGACGACGGTGACATGGCGGGCAATGTTGGAAAGGTAGAGGGCCTCCTCCAGAGCGGTATTCCCGCCCCCCACCACGGCAACATCCTGGTTGCGGTAGAAGAAACCGTCGCAGGTGGCGCAGGCGGAGACGCCCTTGCCCATGAAGCGGGTTTCCGACTCCAGGCCCAGATACATCGCCGATGCGCCGGTCGCGATGATCAATGCATCGGCGGTGTACTCGCCACTGTCGCCGATCAGCCGCAGTGGGCGGGCGCCGATCTCTGCGGTATGGATGTGATCAAAGACGATGTCGGTGCCGAAGCGCTCGGCATGCTGGCGCATGCGCTCCATGAGCTCCGGGCCCTGCAGCCCGGACACATCCCCCGGCCAGTTGTCGACATCGGTGGTGGTGGTCAACTGACCGCCCATCTCCAGTCCGGTCACCAGCACAGGCTCGAGGTTGGCCCGAGCGGCATACACGGCGGCCGTATACCCGGCAGGACCCGAGCCGAGGATCAATAAACGACAGTGGCGCGCTTCCGACATGACGGACTCCATGGAATCGATCCCATCATTGTCCATCGCGGGGCGGCCCAGCGTCCACCGTCTCCCGGCGGGACGCGTGGCGCATGATGACCATGATCAGAAATATCGCCGGCAAGCCCATGGCCGCCGAGATGGCGAAGAAGACGGGGTAATTGAGCGCGTCCACCACCAGGCCGCCAAACCCGCTCAGGAACTTGCCGGGTAGCGTCATGAGGGAACTGAACAGTGCGTATTGGGTGGCGGTGTAGGTGGTGCTGGTCAGGCTGGACAGCCAGGCGATGAACACGGACCCGGCGATTCCGCCGGACAGGTTATCGGCGCTGATGGTCAGCACCAGTGCCCAGGTCGCGCCACCCTGGCCGGCCATCCAGGCGAACAGCAGGTTGGTCCCTGCCGCGAGGATGGCGCCGGCGAGCAGCGGCCGCAGCAGCCCGAAACGAGCCGTCAGGGCCCCGCCCAGCAGGGCGCCGATGATGGTCATGGCAAGGCCGTAGGCGCCGCTGATGTTGGCGATGACGGCCTTGCTGTAGCCCAGGTCGATGTACAGCGGATTGGCCATGCTGGCCATGGCGATATCGGTGATCCGGAAGCTTGCCACCAGACCCAGCATGATCAGTGCAAAACGTCCGAAGCGGCCGAAGAAATCCGTGACCGGGCAGACCACCGCGCCGATCAGCCAGGCGCCGGTGTGCCGCATCCAGCCGGGCATCCCGCGATGTCGCCGGGCGAAAGCCACCGCCCGCGGTTCCCGGCGCGCGCTGGTCCGATCGATCCCGGGTACCGGCTCCGGCCGCAGCATGACCGTGATGATGCCAACCCCGACCAGGACCGCCATGGTCAGATAGGCCAGTTGCCAGTTCAGCAACTCGGCCAGATACAGCGCGCCGGTGTAGGAGACCAGAATCGCCAGGCGGTAGCCCATTTGATAGGCGGCGGCCAGTGCCCCCTGATAGCGGTCGATGTCCGATTCGATCCGGAAGGCGTCGATGGCGACATCCTGGGTGGCCGAGGAGAAGGCGACCAGCAGCGCGCACAATGCGACCGGCCAGAGGGCCGCCTGCGGATCGGTGAACGCCATGCCGGTGAGGCCGGCCGCGATGCCGATCTGGCCGAGGAGGATCCAGGCGCGCCGGCGCCCGAGCCAGCGGGTCAGCCCCGGCAGCGGCAGGCGGTCCACGACGGGCGACCAGATGAATTTGATGGAGTAGGTGATGCCCACCCAACTGAAAAAGCCGATTGCCGTTCGGCTCACGTCGAACTCGCGCAGCCAGGCCGTGAGGGTGGCGAACACCAGCATGAAGGGCAGTCCCGCGGAGAACCCCAGGAACAGCATCGCCACCACACTCGGTCGGCGATAGACCGTGAGTGCCTCTTTCCAGCGCCCGAGTTCCATCGCAACTTTCATTCCCGCATCGGTTGTCAGTCGGCGTCGTGCGGGTGTTGTGCGTTTCTTGATCGGTCCACCCCGTTTGGTCAGAATGGATGATGTTACAGGGGAGAGTCCGGGCGGTGGTGGCGCCGTTCGGATTTTTTTTGTCCGCCGGGAGGGATCGCGGGAATGAGTGAAAATCGCAGTGATGCGCCCTTACGCGAGGATATTCGCCAGTTGGGCGGGCTCCTCGGCAGCACCATCCATGAGCAGTCCGGCGAGCATGTCTATCAGACGGTGGAAGAAATCCGGGGGCTCGCCAAGGAGGCGCGTGCGGGTGACGCCGAGGCGGCCCGAGCCCTGGAGGAGCGTCTGGGTGAACTACCCGACGAGTTGATCGTACCGGTGGTGCGCGCCTTTTCGCAATTCCTCAACCTCGCCAATATCGCCGAGCAGCATCACCGGGTGCGGCGCAGTCGGGCCTGGGTCCGGGATACCGAGACGGGACCGCTGCGTGGATCCCTGGAGGAGTTCTTCAAGCGCATGCAGCCGACCGGGAACAGCGAGGATCTGCATGCCGCGATCGCCAACCTCGACATCGAGCTGGTGCTGACGGCCCACCCCACCGAGGTGATGCGCCGGTCCCTGCTGCAGAAGTACAACCACATCGCCGAACTGCTGGATCAGGGTGATCGTCTGGACCCCACGCCGGAAGAGATCGAGGAGGTCCATCAGTCGTTGAAGCGGGAGATCACTGCGGCCTGGGAGACCGACGAGATCCGGCGCCGCCGCCCGGCGCCGCAGGACGAGGCCCGCTGGGGGCTGGCGGTCATCGAGCAGACCCTCTGGGACGTCGTCCCGCATTTCCTCCGCCGCCTTGACCGTATCCTGCAGCGCCAGACCGGCAACCCCCTGGCCCTGGATGCCGCGCCCATCCATTTCGGGTCCTGGATGGGCGGCGACCGCGATGGCAACCCGCGCGTCACGGCAACGGTGACGCGGGAGGTCTGTCTGCTCAATCGCTGGAAGGCGGTGGAACTCTACGAGAAAGAGATCGATGAACTCATCGAGGAGCTCTCGCTGCAATGTGCCAGCGATGAACTGCGAGCCTGGGTGGGCGATGCCTGGGAGCCCTACCGGACCGCGCTCAAGGCGGTCCGCGATCGCCTGCTGGCGACGCGTCACTGGCTGGAGTCCCGGCTCGCCGGTCGGCGGCCCGCCGAAGGCCTTATCTACTGGCGGACCGAGGACCTGCGCGAGCCGCTGATGATCTGCTACCGCTCCCTGCATGAAAGCGGTGCCGGGGTGGTGGCCGAGGGACGCCTGAAGGATTTGCTGCGGCGGCTCTCGGTATTCGGCCTGACGCTTATGCGGGTGGATATCCGCCAGGAGTCCACCCGGCACACCGATGCGCTTGATGCCGTGACCCAGGCGCTCGGTATCGGCAGCTATACCGCCTGGGATGAGGCCGAGCGTCAGCGTTTCCTGATCCGCGAGCTGGATAATCGACGTCCGCTCATCCCGCATGATTTCGAGGCCGATGACGAAGTCACGGAGGTGCTCGATACCTGCCGGGTCATCGCCGAGATGGGATCGGACTCCCTGGGTGCCTATGTGATCTCGATGGCCTCGAAACCATCGGATATCCTCGCGGTCAAGCTGCTCCAGAAGGAGGCCGGCGTGACCTCGTCGCTGCGGGTCGTGCCGCTTTTCGAGACGCTGGCCGACCTGCAGGGGGCCCAGGCCTGCCTCGAGCAGCTGATCGAGATCGACTGGTACCGAGAGCATATCGAGGGCATCCAGGAGGTGATGATCGGCTACTCCGACTCCGGCAAGGACGCCAGCCACCTGACGGCCGCCTGGGCGCTCTATCAGACCCAGGAGCAGCTGGTCGACACCGCCCGTCGGCATGGCATCCGGCTCACGCTTTTCCATGGACGGGGCGGATCCATCGGTCGGGGAGGCGGTCCCACCCACGCCGCCATTCTCTCCCAGCCACCGGGCTCGGTGGATGGCCGGCTCCGTGTGACCGAACAGGGCGAGGTCATTCAGGCCAAGTTCGGGCTGCCCGGTATCGCCGAACGAAACCTGGAGCTCTACATCACGGCGGTCGCGGAGGCGACTCTCGTGCCGCCGAAACCGCCGGAGAGCAACTGGCGGGCGATCATGGACCGTCTCGCGGAGACCTCCTGCGATGTCTACCGCGACATGGTCCGGGAAACGCCGGAGTTCATCGAGTACTTCCGGCATGCCACGCCGGAGCACGAGATCAGCCATCTGGCCATCGGTAGCCGACCGGCGCGGCGCAAGCCCACCCAGGGTGTCGAGAGCCTGCGTGCCATTCCCTGGATCTTTGCCTGGACTCAGACGCGGCTCCTGCTCCCCGCCTGGCTGGGCGCGGGCAGTGCGCTGGCCGAGGGCCTGGAGTCCGGTCAGCGGGAGGCACTGCATCACATGTACGAGGCCTGGCCGTTCTTCCGTGCTTTCATCGACATGATGGAGATGGTGCTCGCCAAGAGCGATCCGGCCGTTGCGGCCTGGTATGACGCGCGGCTTGTGCCCGAATCGCTGCGCGGACTGGGCGAAGGTCTGCGGCAACGCCACGAGGAAACCCGCCAGGCCGTACTCGCGGTCAGTGAACATGATAATCCGCTCGACGAGGCGCCGGTGGTGCAGCGCTCGGTGGGTGTGCGCAACCCCTATGTCGATCCGCTTAACCTGCTCCAGGTGGAGCTGCTTGATCGTGTCCGCCATGGGCATGAGGAAGATCTCCGCGAAGCACTGATGATCTGTATCAACGGCATCGCCGCGGGGATGCGTAACACGGGCTAGTCGACATGCAGGCCTACCAGCACGCGCTCATTGATTTTGCCCTGGCACGCGACGTCCTTCGCTTCGGGTCGTTCACGCTCAAGTCGGGTCGGCAGAGTCCTTATTTCTTCAATACCGGGCTGTTCAGTACCGGCGAGGCTCTGCGGCGGCTCGGGTCGGCCTATGCGCAGCGTGCGGTGGATGCGGGACTGGCGTTCGACATGCTCTTCGGGCCTGCCTATAAGGGCATCCCGCTCGTTTCGGCGGTTTCCATCGCCCTGGCCACGGATCACGGCATTGATTGTCCATGGGCCTTCAACCGTAAGGAGGAGAAGGACCATGGCGAGGGCGGTGTCGTGGTCGGAGCGCCGCTGGCGGGGCGGGTGCTCATTGTCGATGACGTGATCTCCGCCGGGACGTCAGTGGCGGAGAGCGTGGGCCTCATTGAGGCCGCCGGTGCCGAGCTGGCCGGTGTGCTGGTGGCACTGGATCGACAGGAGCGGGGCCGGCATGCGCAGTCGGCCACCCAGGAGGTGGCCAGCCGGCATGGCGTCCCGGTGACGGCCATTCTGACCCTGGATACCCTGATGGAATACCTGGAGCGTGCCGGCGACCGACCGGCGGATCTGGCGGCGATGCGGGATTACCGGTCTCGCTACGGCGCTTGAGATTCACCCTGTAGCGGACGCTCTCCGCTTCGTCTGCCTGAACGGCCGGTTATCTGCGGCAGCCAGCGTTGGATGGCCATGGCCAGCGGTGCCGTCACCGCCAGGCTCAGCGCAATGGCCAGTGTACTGGCTGCGGTCAGAACGCAGGCCGAGCTGACCGGCAGGTTGGCGATCATCCAGGCGGCCAGCGGCGGATTGACGAAGTGGTAGAAAAATCCGTGCAGGCAGTAGATCAGCAGCGTGATCTCCCCCAGATACTGCAACCACCGCCAGGCTGGCAGTAAACGGGCGATCAGGATGACGAGCGCGCTGCCGACCAGGGCCGTCAGGGGGAAGAGGATCGGGTGGCCGACGGTGCCGAACATCATCACCACCACATCCAGCAGGCGGAAGGGGCCCTGGTTGAGGTCATAGGACAGGAACACGCCGGCCAGGCAGAGGCCGCCCGCCGCGATCACCGTCCAGGTGGGGAATGCTCGTTCCAGAATGCCGCTGCGGCGGACGAGAATCCCGGTGAGGTAGAACGCATAGCCCAGCGGCACGACGTGCGCCATCCAGAAGATCAGGCCGCCGCTGAGGACGTCCACGTAGCGGTTGAACAGATAACCGATCAGATAGAAGGCCACGATGCCGGCAACCAGCCGGGTTTTTGTCGTCCACAGGCGGCCGATCGCAAAGTGCAGGAGTTCCAGCAGGATCAGGCTGGCGAGGAACCAGAGCGGGATATTGAAAGCCGGTAGCCCCATCAGCGTGCTGATCACCCCGTCGAGGTAACCCGCCGGGGCGCTCAGATCGACGGTGGGAAACCAGCCGGGGACGCCGGCCAGCACGATCACGGCCGGTAGCAGGGCAAACACGAAATACGGCACCAGGCGACTGCGCAGTACCCGATACAGGAAGGGCTTGATGGCCAACCGCGGGCGCGCCTCGTTGTGGACGATCCCGGATAGCACGTAGAACAGCGGCATGTGGAAGCTGTAGAGCCATTTGTACTGGGCTGCGGCCGCGGCATTGTCGAGATACATCACCTGCTCGACGAAGTGACCGTAGAAGACCAGCGAAATAGCCAGGAAGCGGGCGGTGTCGATGCTGCCGATACGGTTGGCCACGCCCATGGGTCTCAGGCCTTGTCCCTTGTCTGCTCGCCATGGATCAGTGTGCCCACGCCGCTGTCGGTAAACAGCTCCAGCAGCACGGCATGGGGCACCCGGCCATCGATGATGGTGGCCGCCCCGACCCCGTTGCGCACGGCCTCCAGGGCGCAGTCCACCTTCGGCAGCATGCCGCCATGAATGGTGCCATCGTCGATGAGCTGTGCGACACGCTCGGCATCGAGCCCGGTAAGGAGGTTCCCCGCCCCATCCAGGATCCCGGCGGTGTTCGTCATCAGGATCAGCTTCTCCGCACGAAGCGTCCGGGCCAGATGGCCGGCGACCAGGTCGGCATTGATGTTGTAGGAGATGCCGGCTTCGTCAACGCCGATGGGTGCGACCACCGGGATGAAATCGGCTCCGTCCAGAAGCGACATCAGCGATGGGTCGATGCCGGTCACCTCACCGACATGACCGATGTCGATGATCTCCGGAGCCTTTTCCGCCGGGCCGGTGCCGGTCAGGGTCAGCCGTCGGGCCCGGATCAGACCGCCGTCCTTGCCGCTGAGCCCCACCGCCCGTCCGCCATGGGTATTGATGAGGCTGACGATCTCCTTGTTGACCAGACCGCCCAGCACCATTTCGACCACATCCATTGTCTCGGAGTCGGTCACCCGCATGCCCTGGACGAACTCGGTCTCCTTGCCGATTCGCTCCAGCACGCTCCCGATCTGTGGGCCGCCGCCATGGACCACCACCGGATTGATGCCGACCAGTTTCATGAGCACCACGTCCCGCGCAAACCCGCGTTTCAGCTCATCGTCCACCATGGCGTTGCCGCCGTATTTAACCACCACCGTGCGGCCATGGAACCGCCGGATATAGGGCAGTGCCTCGGTGAGAACGTGGGCGACCTGACTGGGGGGTGTGGCGTCGTTGCTCATCGGCTGATGTTTTTCTTCTGTCCAGACAAAAAGACCGCACCCGAAGGTGCGGTCCAATGGTCGCGCCCCGGGAGCCGGGGCGCAAGCGCCGGGAGGAAGTCTAGCCTTCCGCGCCCGTCGGCCGCGGGTAGTCCGGGATGTCCGGCAGCGGCGTGGCTTCCGTGCTGATCGGCAGCTCGGGGTACACGACCTCCGGCTGGCGGCCCGTCAGCGAACGCAGGAATGCGGCCACGTTTACTACGTCCTCTTCCGTGAGCAGGCTGTTGAGCTGGGCGTCGTTCATGACCGCCACCGCTTCTTCCAGGCTCCAGACGTTACCCGAGTGGAAGTACGGCGCCGTCAGAGCCACGTTCCGCAGCGACGGGGAACGGAAGACGTACTCGTCGGCCGCCGTCTCGGTGACCTGGGCACGCCCGCGGTCGCTCTCGGGCAGGATGTCCGCGCCGGGCCGGTTGATGACGCCGAAGGGATAGTAGCCCTGGCCGCCCACGTTGACGCCGTTATGGCAGGCCACGCAGCCCTTGTTCATGAACGCGTCCAGGCCGGCGATCTGCTGGTCGGTAAGCGCGTCCTTGTCACCCTTGAGGTACTGGTCGAAGGGCGAATCCGGCGTGATCAGCGTTGCCTGATAGACCTCAAGGGCCTTGGCGGTATTGTCGAAGCTGACCGCATTGGATGATTCGGGGAAGGCGGCCTCGAAGGCTTCGACATAGTCGCCGATGCTGTTGAGGGTCTCCTCGAGCTTGGCGGGCGTGTTGTTCATCTCGACGCCTGCCTGGATCGGGCCCTTGGCCTGCTCGGTCATGTCCTCGGCACGACCATCCCAGAACTGCGCGACATTGAACACCGCGTTGAAGATGGTGGGCGAGTTGCGCGGACCGCGCTGCCAGTTGTGGCCTACTGAGCTGGGGATGTTGTCATCGCCGCCCATGCCCACGTTGTGGCAGGTATTGCAGCTGATGGTCTGGCTGGCCGAGAGGCGCGGATCGAAGAACAGCATCTTGCCCAGCTCGATCTTCTCCGGCGTCATCGGGTTGCGACCCTCGAGATAGCTGGCTGCGCTCTCCGGAATCGGCTCGAACAGCAGCTGGGCCCGCTCCAGCAGGGCATCGTCGGCGACGGCCCCGCCACTGGCCAGCCCGAGTGCCACGGCTGCGGTGAGTGAGTGGACGGCTTTCATGGTTCACGCTCCTCGAGTGGATGTGTTTGAGTCGAGGATAGAACCGAAGTCTGCGCCTGGGTAGCCGAACCGTAAGGATCCTTGATCGGGGTCAAATTGAAATGCCAACAGACTGTCCGGCGTCCCGGATCAGACCCTCAAAGCGCTCGCGGATATGCCCCAGTGCCGCCTGGTCGACCCCCTCGAAGCGCATCACGAGGCAGGGTTGCGTGTTGGAGGCACGGACCAGCCCCCAGCCATCGTCGAAATCCACCCGCAGGCCGTCGATGGTGGTTATCCGGGCATCATCAAATGCCTCGGCCTGTCCCATCAGCGCCTCCATGAGCCGGTGGGGCTGGCCCTCCTCCAGATCAAGCCGGATCTCCGGCGTGCTCACCGGTTCGGGCAGTTCGCCGAAGACCTCGCTGGCCCGACGACCGTCCCCGGCGAGGATTTCGAGCAGACGAGCGGCGGCGTAGATGGCGTCGTCGAAGCCGTACCAGCGGTCGTTGAAGAATAGATGTCCGCTCATCTCCCCGGCCAGCGGGGCTCCCGTTTCCCGGAGCTTTTCCTTGATCAGGGAGTGGCCGGTCTTCCACATGACAGGTTCGCCGCCGGCCTGGCGGATGATCTCGGCCAGTTTGCCACTGCACTTGACGTCGAAGACGATGCCCTCCCCTGGGTGTCTGGCCAGGACACTGCGGGCATAGAGCATCATCTGCCGGTCCGCCCAGATGATATGGCCGTTCTCGTCCACGACGCCCAGCCGGTCGCCGTCGCCGTCGAAGGCAAGCCCGAGATCCGCCTTCTCCGTCGCGACTGCCTGGATCAGGTCCTGCAGGTTCTCCGGCAGCGTCGGATCGGGATGGTGGTTGGGGAAGCGCCCGTCGACATCGCAGAACAGGGGAATGACGTCGGCACCAATAGTCCCGAGTACCCCCGGGGCCACGGCGCCGGGTATGCCATTGCCGCAGTCCACGACCACCTTCAGTCGGCGCTGGAGATGGATGTCCCCCGCGATCCGCTCGCGGTAGGCGTCCAGGACATCCACCGAGTGCTCGGTGCCGCTGCCCTGGACGAGATCGTCATCCTCGATACGGCGGCCCAGCGCCTGAATGCCTTCTCCCCAGAGGGGGCGACCACCGATGATCGTTTTCAAGCCATTGTACTCGGAGGGGTTATGGCTGCCGGTCACGGCCACGCCCGCCCCTGTTTCCAGGTGGTGGGTGGCGAAATACATCACGGGCGTGGGCACCTGCCCGATATCGACGACCTGTCGGCCCGCCGCCATCATGCCTTCGCGCAGGGCGGCGGCCAGCCGCGGGCTGGATTCGCGGCCGTCGTAGCCCACGATGATACGTTCCTGGCCCGCATCGGCCGCCACCGAGCCGATGGCCCGGCCCAGGGCGCGAACCGTGTCCCCGGTGAGCTGGTCATCCACGAGGCCGCGGATGTCATAGGCGCGAAGGATGGATGGGTCGATGCGCATGGGCTTCCTGCCTGTCTATTGTCTACCGGTGTGGCCAAACCCGCCCGTGCCACGCTCGCTTTCGGTGAAGGCCTCGACGGTCGTGAACGCCGGCCGGGCGACCGGCACGAAAACCAGCTGGGCGATGCGTTCGCCGGGCTCGATGGTGAACGACGCCTGACCCCGGTTCCAGCAGGAGATGAAGATCTCGCCCTGGTAGTCGGAGTCGATCAGGCCCACCAGGTTGCCCAGCACGATGCCATGTTTGTGTCCCAGGCCCGAGCGGGGGAGTACGACGGCGGCATGGTTCGCATCGCCGATATGGACGGCCATGCCCGACGGGATCAGCGCGGTGTCGCCGGCGGCAAGCTCGGTGGGCCCGGCAACGCAGGCCCGGAGGTCCACACCCGCCGCGCCGTCGGTTGCATAATCGGGCATGGGGAATTCATTGCCCAGCCTCGGGTCGAGAATGCGCAGTTCAACGCGCTGCATGCCAGTGTTCTCCCAGCAGTTCGATCAGGGCGGTGGCGAGCTGCCGCTTGGGCATCGGCCCGAGCGTGGCTCCGCCGCCGTTCCAGATGACCTCGAGCTGATTGTCATCCACCTCGAAGCCCAGGCCGTCACCCACCTGGTTGGCGGCGATCATGTCCAGCCCCTTGGCGTTCAGTTTGCCGTGCGCATGGTGGATCAGGTCATCCGTTTCCGCGGCAAAGCCGAGTGTAAACGGGGCATCCGGCATCGCTGCCACGTCGCGGACGATGTCGGGGTTGGGGGTCAGCTGCAGTGATGGCGGGGCATCGGTTTTCCTGACCTTGCCGGTCGCCGGCTCGGCGACCCGGTAGTCGGCAACCGCTGCTGCCGCCACGAAGATATCTGCCGCCTCGGCCCGGCTCAGCGTGGCCGAATGCATTTCCAGTGCCGTCTGGACGTCAACCCGCGTCACGCCCGCGGGTGTTGACAGGGCGCTTGGCCCGGCGATGAGCGTGACACGGGCGCCGGCCATTGCGGCGGCGGCGGCGATCGCGAATCCCATTCGGCCGCTGCTCCGGTTGGCAATGAATCTCACCGCATCGATGGGTTCCCGGGTCGGGCCCGCGGTGATCAGGATGGTCCGATTGGCCAGGACCGACGGGCTCGACAGGGCGTCGACGATATCGCGGGGCTCCATCATGCGTCCCGGGCCCGACTCCCCCTCCGCCAGTGGTCCATCCGCCGGACCAAGCATCGTGATGCCCCGCGACTGGAGCAGGTCGGCGTTGGCCCGGGTGGCCGCCGCCCGCCACATGACATGATTCATGGCCGGGCAGAGCGTGATCGGCGCCTCGGTCGCCAGACACAGGGTGGTGAGCAGATCATCCGCCAGTCCGTGTGCAATACGCGCCATGGTGTCGGCGGTGGCGGGAGCGATCACGACGCGATCCGCCCAGCGCGCGAGCTCGATGTGGCCCATGCCCGCTTCGGCGTCGGGATCGAGCAGGTCGGTATGGACGGGCTGGTGCGAGACGGCCTGGAAGGTGAGCGGCGTGACGAATGCCTGGGCCCCGGCGGTCAGCACGACCCGGACGTCGGCCCCTGCATCGCGCAGGCGTCGGACCAGATCCGGGGCCTTGTAGGCGGCAATGCCGCCGGTCACCCCGAGCAGGATTCGTTTACCGGAGAGGCTCATTGAGGAACGCGTTCGCAGGTCGGCCCAAACACGGAAATCTACACTGTTGCTCATTGCATGAAAACTTCACGGAGCAGGACATGGCAATCAGCGACTGGCCGGTGCAGGAGCGTCCGCGGGAGAAGCTGGTCGAGCGTGGCGCCGGGTCGCTATCGGACGCCGAGTTGCTGGCGATCTTCCTGCGCACGGGCGTACGCGGCCGGACGGCGGTGGACCTGGCCCGCCACCTGCTCGCCGCCTTCGGCGGCCTGCGGCCGCTGCTGGAGGCCGACGCCGAGACTTTCTCCGGTCATCACGGCCTGGGGCCGGCGAAATATGTGCAGTTGCAGGCCGTCCTCGAGATGGGGCGACGCCACCTGCAGGCGCAGCTGGCAAGGGGGGAGCCCATGACCGGGCCGGAGGATACCCGCCGCTACCTCATCGCTCGGCTGCGGCATCTCCCGCACGAGATCTTCGCCTGCCTGTTTCTCGACAACCGGCATCAGGTGATCGGCTTCGAGGAGATGTTTCGGGGGACCATCGATGCGGCAAGCGTTTACCCCCGGGAGGTCGTGAGGCGGGCGCTGGAGCTCAACGCCGCGGCGGTCATCCTCGCCCACAACCATCCGTCGGGCGTCACGGAGCCGAGCCATGCCGATGAGCGGATGACGGCGCGGTTGGCCGATGCACTGGCCACCGTGGACATCCGCGTTCTGGATCACTTCGTGGTTGGCGAGGGGCGCCCGGTCAGTTTTGCCGAGCGCGGTCTCCTCTAGCCGGTTGCGTCAGGCCTCAAGGACGCTGGCGCCAAGACCTTCGCGGAGTTTGCCGAGGGCGCTCTTCTCGAGCTGCCGGATGCGCTCCGCCGAGACGCCGTAATCGGCGGCCAGGGTGTGCAGCGTATCCTTGCGATCGCCCAGCCAGCGCCGCTTGAGAATGTCACGGCTACGCGCATCGAGTGAATCCAGCGCTTCCCGAAGGGCCTGATCCTGCCAGTCGGCCCAGTCTTCGCTTTCCACCTCGCGGGCCGGATCCATGGACTGGTCGGTCAGGTAGGCGGCCGGCGCCCGTACCGAGGTGTCTTCATCCTCAGCCTCCGGCCCGGGGTCGAAGCCCACGTCCTGGCCCGAAAGCCTGGATTCCATCTCCATCACGGTCTCCGGCTTCACGCCCAGGTCTTCCGCCACCGCTTCGACCTCCTGGCGGTTGAGCCAGCCGAGTCGCTTCTTCGAGCCGCGCAGGTTGAAGAAAAGCTTGCGCTGGGCCTTCGTGGTGGCGACCTTGACGATCCGCCAATTGCGCAGGATGTACTCGTGAATCTCCGCCCGGATCCAGTGCACGGCGAAGGACACCAGCCGTACGCCGACCTCCGGATCAAAGCGCTTCACCGCTTTCATCAGGCCGATATTGCCTTCCTGAATGATATCGGCCAGCTGCAGGCCATAGCCGGAGTAGCCACGGGCGACATGAACGACGAACCGCAGGTTGGATAGCACCAGCCAGCGCGCCGCTTCCAGATCCTCATGGTCACGATAGCGGATCGCCAGTGCCTGCTCTTCGTCCGCACCCAGGGCCGGAATGGCGTTCACGGCCTGTATGTAGTGTTCCTCGCTGCCGGCCCGGAGCGGCAGCCTGTTGTAATCGGTGCTCACCAATGCCGTATTGGCTTCCATTGAGCCCTCCAGAGTATTCATCCGGTTGATTTTACCAATATTTATTGGAGCGCGAAGGCCCCGGTTAGTTCCCTATTGCGGCTCGATGGTGGCGAGATGACGACCCACGGCCAGCCAGGCGCCGAACAGCCCCAGCAGCAGCCCGGTGACGAGCAGTGTCAGGATGCCGGACACCCCCGGCCCTGCCGGCTGGAATGCGCTCTGGTAGAGCGTTGCCAGGCGCGTGGCCGGTGCCGAGACCGCCTGCATGCCAGCCACGAGGATAACGCCCGAGACCACGCCCCCCGCAAGGCCATACCAGACCCCGGTGTACAGGAAAGGCCGGCGGACAAATGCATCCGTGCCGCCGATAAGCTTGGTGATCTCGACTTCACTGCGGCGATTCTCGATATCCAGTCGAATGGTGTTGCCGATCACCAGGGTCACGGTCAAACCGAGCAGCAGGGCGATGATGGCGATGGTCCGGTTGCCGAGTTCGAGGAGCGCATCCAGCCGCTGCATCCAGGTCTGGTCAAGCCGGATCTCCTCGACATGCGGCAAGGCCTGCAGCCGATTCATCAGGCGTTCGGTAGTTGCTGCGTCCAGTCGTCCCGTAAGCCGTGCCTCCACCACCGCAGGCAGCGGATTGGCGTCGAGCATGGCCAGGGTCTCGTCCATGCCGGCGGTGGCCTGGAACTCGGCAAGGGCCTCGGCCGGCGTGATCAGGATAACCTCCTGGATGCCGCCGAGCGCCGCGATGCGCTCGGCAGTGGCGGCCTGTTGGTCGGGCGGGGTGTCCAGCGCGAGGAATACCGATGCCGTGGGCATGCCGTCCCAGCCGCTCATGGCCGATTCGATGTTGTCCACGATCAACAGAAAGGCCGCTGGCAGGGCCAGTGCAATGCCGATGGCAGCGGCGGTCATCAGGCTGCCGCCCGGCTTGCGCCGAAGCTGGCCGAGGGCGCTGATGGCCGCGCGCGCATGCTGGCCGAGCCACATGCGCATGGCGCCCCGCGCACTCAAGCCGCACGCCCGTCGTGCAGTTGGATGCGGCGGTGTCCGAGGGCCTCAATGAGCGGCAGGTCGTGGCTGGCGATCACGGTGGTGACGCCCACCTGATTGAACTGCTCGAAGAGATGCATGATCTCTCTCGAAAGGGCGGGGTCGAGATTGCCGGTGGGTTCGTCCGCCAGCAGGATCGGCGGACGGGTCACGACCGCCCGCGCGATGCCGACCCGTTGTTGCTCTCCGCCCGAGAGGGTGACCGGGTAGGCCCGCTCCCGGCGAAGCAGCCCGACCTTGTCGAGGGCAGCCCGCACGCGCCGCGCCACATCCTGGTGAGGACGGCCGGTGATGACCAGGGGAAGGGCGACGTTGTCGAAAACGGTACGATCGTGGAGCAGTCGGTGATCCTGGAAGATCATGCCGATACGGCGGCGGAGGAATGGAATGCGGCGCCGGCGTAGCGCCGAGAGATTGACGCCGTCGATCAATACGTTGCCGCGACTCGGCCGCTCCAGGAGGGGGATCAGCCGCAGAAAGGTGCTTTTGCCCGCGCCGCTGGCGCCGGTGACAAAGACCAGCTCGCCCTGCCTGATATGGAGATCAAGCCCCCGCAAAGCCTCGTTTCCGCCCGGGTAGCGCTTGCCTACCCCTTCAAAGCGGATCATTGCTCTCCGGACTCCGCGACGGCCTGGTCGAGCAGTGCATCGACGAATGCCTCCGCATCGAAGGGGCGGAGGTCGTCGACCCCTTCGCCGACGCCGATGAAACGCACCGGGATCCCGAAGCGCTGCGCCATGGCAAAGATCACGCCGCCCTTGGCCGTTCCGTCGAGCTTGGTCAGGGCGATCCCGGTGACGTCCACTGCCTGACGGAACTGCTCGGCCTGGGTCAGGGCATTCTGCCCCGTGCCGGCATCGAGAACGAGCAGGACTTCATGCGGTGCCTCTTCGTCCTGCTTGCCCAGGACGCGCCGGATCTTGCGGAGCTCTTCCATGAGATTGCCCTGGGTGTGGAGACGTCCCGCGGTGTCGGCGATGAGGATGTCCGCGCCCCGGGCAATGGCGGCCTGATGGGCGTCGTAGACCACCGAGGCGGAATCCGCCCCGGTGGGCTGGCTGATGACCGGCGTGTCGGTACGCTCGCCCCAGGTCTGCAACTGCTCCACCGCCGCAGCGCGGAAAGTGTCCCCCGCGGCGAGGATGACGCGATGACCCTGGTGCCGGTACTGCTCGGCCAGCTTGCCGATGGTGGTGGTCTTGCCTGCGCCATTCACGCCCACGGTCAGTACGACCACCGGTTTGTCCTGTGCAGGGATCTCGAGCGGTTGTGCCACCGGCTGCAGGATACTGAGCATGTCCTCGCGAAGGGCCTGGTGGAGTGCCTCGGTGTCGGCGAGTTCGTTGCGCTTGAGGCGTGCCGTGAGGTCATCGATGATGCGGGTGGTCGCCTCCATGCCCACATCCGCCATCAGCAGCAGCGTTTCCAGTTCATCCAGCAGATCGGCATCGATGCGCTTGCGGCCGAGGAAGAGTTGACCAATGCCCCCGCCCGTGCGCTTCAGGCCGCGACGAAGGCGCTGCAGGAGACCGGGACGGGATTCCTCGGGACGTGCTTGCTCGGTGGCCGATTCGCTCTGATCGGCCTGTTTCTTGCGGCGGAACGGCAGCATGGAACTCTCGGGGTTCGGCCCAAACAAAGGTAGGGGTATCCTAACATCGCGTAACCGTCCTGATGCGTCAGTCAAGAGGCCCGTGAATGACAGCCCGAAACGCTATTTTCGCCCTGATCCCCGCCTTGATGGCCGCGCCGGTGGCGGCTCAGTCCGACTCGGAGGTCACCGAGTTCACCCTCGATAACGGCATGCAGGTGCTGGTGCGGGAGGACCATCGGGCGCCGGTTGTCGTCTCCCAGGTCTGGTATCGCGTCGGCTCGTCCTACGAAGGCCGCGGCAATACCGGCCTGTCCCATCTGTTCGAGCATATGATGTTCAAGGGCACGGAAGCGTATCCGGAAGGCGAGTTCTCGGAGATCATCTCGCGCGAGGGGGGGCGGCTGAACGCCTTCACGGGCCGCGATTTCAGCGCCTACTTCGAGATCATGGCGGCCGATCGTCTGCCCATCGCGCTGGAGCTGGAGGCCGACCGGATGGCCAATCTCCAGATCGATTCGGAGGCACTGGCCACCGAGCGCGAGGTGGTTCTGGAGGAGCGGCGCCTGAGAACGGAGGACCGGCCCGAGGGGCGCTTCGGGGAGCGTTATGCCGCGATCGCCAACCCCGGTACGGGATATGCCCATCCGATCATCGGCTGGGCGGACGATGTCGCGGGGCTCACCGTGGATGATCTGGAGGGCTGGTACCAGCAGTGGTACACCCCGTCCAATGCCACGCTGGTGGTGGCGGGCGATGTCGAGCCGGAGGCCGTCCATGCACTGGCCCGGGAGTACTTTGGCGATATCCCGGGGCGGGAGGTGCCGGCCGTGCACGACCCCGAGAATCTGGACCCGCCGGGCGAACGCCGGCTCGTCTACCGCGACGGGCAGGCCCGGGTGCCCCAGCTCCGGATGGGTTATGAGGTGCCCTCCTTTGCGACGGCCGACAACTCGCGCGATCCCTATGCATTGCTGATGCTGGCCACCATCCTGGATGGCGGTGACGGCGCGCGACTGTCCGAGACGCTGGTGCGTGGCAGTGGCGTGGCTGCCGCGGCGGGTGCCGGCTACAACCCGATGGTTCGTCTCGACGGGGAGTTTTCGCTGTTCGGCGTGCCCGCTGATGGTGACGTGGCCGCGGTTGAGCAGGCACTTCGCGAGGAGATCAGGCGTCTGCAGCGTCAGCCGGTATCCGAGGAGGAGCTCGAGCGGGCCCGCAGTCAGCTGCTTGCCGATCATCTTTTCGAACTCGATTCCGTGTTCTACCAGGCGATGCAGCTCGGGATGCTGGAAACCACGGGGGCCGGCTGGGAAACGCTGGATGCCTTCGAGCAGAACGTCCGGGCACTTTCCGCCGAGGATCTGCAGGCCGCGGCACGGCGCTATCTGCGCCCGGACATGCTGACCGTCGGGGTCATGCAGCCGGCGGAGCGGGAGGACGAGGCATGAGGCGGCTGATTCCCGCTATCCTTCTGACCTTTTTCAGCGGCGTGGGGGGCGCAATGGAAGCCGATATCCAGGAGTGGGAGACGGAGTCGGGCAGCCGGGTGCTGTTCGTCGAGCGCCATGAGCTGCCCATCATCGACATCCGCCTGGCCTTTGATGCCGGCAGCGCCCGGGACGACGGACAGGCCGGGCTCGCCCGGATGACCAGCAATCTCCTCCTTGAGGGAACCAGCGATCGCAATGCCGGTGAAATCGCCCGCGAGTTCGAGCGCTACGGGGCAAGGGCCAGCACCGACAGCGGGCGCGACACGGGGCAGGTGAGTGTGCGTGCGCTGAGCGAGGCGGAACGGCTTGACCCGGTGATCGATAACATGGCCGATGTCATCGCCCATGCCGATTTCCCCGGCCACGCCGTGGATCGGGTCCGGCAGCAGATGCTGCTCGGCCTGCAGCAGGCGGAGTCCTCTGCTTCGTCGCTGGCGGAGAAAGCCTTTGCCCGGGCCATCTACGGTGACCATCCCTATGCCTCACCGCCGGGCGGTACGCTGGAGTCGGTTGAGGCGATCGACCGGCAGGCAGTGGTGGATTTCCACCAGCGCTACTACACCGCCAGCAATGCAACGATCTCCATTGTGGGCGATCTGGATCGTGCTCGGGCGGAAGAGATCGCCGAGCGCCTCAGTGCCGCCTTACCCGAAGGGCAGCCCCCGGCATCGCTGCCCGAGGTGGAGCTGCCCGAAGCGCCGCAGACCGTGCGCATACCGTTCGAGGCCGGGCAGACCCATGTGATCATTGGTCAGCCCTCGGTCCGTCAGGGCAGTGACGCCTACTATCCGCTCTACCTGGGCAACCACATTCTGGGGGGCGGTGGCCTGACCTCCATCCTCGCCGAGCGCATGCGTGAAGAGCGTGGCCTGTCGTACAGCAGTTCGTCGAGGATCACCTCCGGTGCGCGCCGTGGCCGGTTCCAGATGTCGACCCAGGTCCGCAACGATGCCCTGGGGGAAGCGCTGGGGGTGATGCGCGACAGTCTTGACGAGCTTCGCGACGAGGGCCCCTCGGCGGAGCGGCTGGATGCATCGAAGCGGAATATCACCGGCGGTTTTCCATTGCAGCTCGACAGCAACCGCGACCTGCTCGGATACGTCACCAGCATTGGCTTCCATGATCTGCCGCATGACTATCTGCAGCGTTTCGTGGATCGCATCGACAGCCTCGGCGGCGACGATGTGCGGTCGGCCCTGCAGGCGCATCTCGATCCGGCCCGCAGCGTCACGGTGCTGGTCGGGCCGGAGGCAACGATCAACGGGGTGGAATAATCGGGCGTGGCCGGGCAACTCCGGATTATCGGGGGTGAGTGGCGCGGTCGGCGCTTTGCGGTGACGCATGCGGCGGGGCTGAGGCCCACCGCGGACCGTAATCGCGAAACGCTGTTCAACTGGCTGCAGGGAGGCGTTGAGGGACGTTGGGTCCTCGATCTGTTCGCTGGTACCGGGGCGTTGGGGCTCGAGGCGTTATCCCGAGGCGCGGCAGGCGCCGTGTTCGTCGAAAAGTCGCGCCCGGTGGCGAAGTCCCTCCAGGGGCTTGTCCAGCGCCTCGAGGCCGGCAGCCGCGCCGAGATCGTCATGGCGGACGCGCGGCGTTACCTCCAGGCCGTCCCCCGCCCATTCGATCTCGTGTTCCTGGATCCCCCATTCAGGGCCGGCTTGCTGCCGGAGGTGGTGGAACGACTGCAGCACGGAGGCTGGCTGGTTCCGGGGGCCAGTGTGTATGTCGAGTCGGGCCTTGAGGAAAAACCACCGATCCTGCCTGATGAGTGGTTGTGCCGGCGGGAGAAGACCGCCGGCGGTGTGTGTTACCGCCTCTTTCAGGTTGGCGGCTGACTGGTAATTCCGGATCGGGACTGGCATCTTCCCCGCGCAGGCAATAGCATGCTGCGCTGCAACGGAGGAGGGGCCATGTCCGTCACCGCGGTCTATCCGGGGACATTCGATCCAATCACCAATGGTCACAGCGATCTGGTCGAACGCGCCTCGAAGTTTTTTGATCGTCTGATTGTTGCCGTTGCCGGCTATCCCAGCCCCAGCAAGCATCCGGCCTTCGATCTCGAAGAGCGGGTGAGGCTGGCGCGGCATGTGCTGAAACCCTATGGGAATGTCGAAGTCATGCCTTTTGAAAGTCTGCTGGTGGATTTCGTGGAGGCACAGGGGGCACGTGTCATCCTCCGCGGTCTGCGGGCGGTATCGGATTTCGAGTACGAGTTCCAGCTTGCCAGCATGAACCGCCAGCTCGTGCCGAAGGTGGAGACCGTGTTCCTGACGCCGGCAGAGCAGTACTCCTACATTTCATCAAGCCTGGTGCGGGAGGTTTCCGCGCTCGGCGGTGATGTCAGCCGTTTCGTGCATCCCTGCGTACAGGAAGCCCTCAAGCGGCGCTACGGCAGCGCGTCGAACCCCGCCGACTAGCGGCTCCCGGCCTCCGGCGTCGCCTCTGGAACCGCTTCGGGCGCAGCCTCGGGCATGGCCTCCGGCGCTGCCTCGGGGCTGGCCTCGGGGGCCGCCTCGGGCATGGCCTCCGGTGTCGCTACGGCGGAGCTCGGCGCGGTGGCTTCGGGGACCGCGCCTGCACCCGGTCCCGGGGTGTTGTTGCCGGTCGCATCCGAGATCAGCCCATGCAACGCCGCGGCGCCGGTGACCGCGATCAGGATGGGCGTCGTATAGGCGATTCCCCGGGAGAGTTGGCGGCGGAGCCGCTCGCGCTGGGTTTCCTTGGGCGACATCGGTTGTTCCTCAGACCTCGTTGCCACGCACCAGGAGGTAGATCGCCAGACAGGTCAGTGTGGCCTGGAATTCGAGTCCGCCCAGCGGGTGACTGGGCGATGGCAGAAAGTGCCACTGACCCCAGTGAACCATGAAAATGGCGCCAATCAGCACCGGCAGTGCGGCAGCGGAACCCAGCCGGGTCACCCAGCCGCCCAGCCATGCGCCAAGCAGCAGTGCCGCGCCGCTGAGGATCTCGAGTCCTGCCACCAGCACGGCGATGGCGACCGGCAGGCTCAGGTTGCCGGCGAATGCGGCCGGTCCCCCCAGCCAGTGATCGACGCCGTGGTAGAGCATGACCAGCGCGAGAGGCGTTCGCAGTAGCCAGTGCAGGTATCCCGCCTGGCGATCCAGCAGGGCATCTCCGCTGTGGAGCGGTGCGCTCATGAGTTCAATCTCTCGTCAGTCATCTCTCCAGCATAACGCCTAAAATTCCGATTGCGTGGAACAGCGGCGTGCCGTATTGTCAACTCCAGGTGCCGACATGATGTTTGCCGGTGCCCGGCAGCCCGACGATCGGGCCGTCCGAAGGAGGGCCAAAGCCCTTCGCGATGTTTGACCTGTCCAGCCGGGAAGGCTGACAGAGCTTGATGAGACTGACTGATGAAATCGATTTACGTGGGCAACCTGCCCTTCTCCGCCTCCGAGGATGAAGTCCGTGACCTGTTCGCCGCTCATGGTGAAGTCAAGGAAGTCCGGATGATCTCCGATCGGGAAACCGGTCGTCCTCGCGGCTTCGGCTTCGTACGTATGGAGCCCGCCGAGGCGGATGCCGCCATCGAGGCCCTTAATGGCACTGAAATGGGCGGACGGACGCTGCGCATCAACGAAGCGCAGGATCGTAAGCCCGGCGGTGGAGGTGGCCCGCGCCGCTCCTGGTAACCGCAGGCCTTATCTGCAGGGGCCCGATGCCGTCCGCGGCATCGGGCCCTTCTTTTTTGGGGAGCGATGCATTCCGGGATGACCCCGACCGGCCGGCGAGGTCACAATGGGGTTATGGATCCGATCGCTGCCGAACGCCGTCACCGCGCCTTCCTGGCCGCGGCGCAGCTGCGCTACCCCTGGCAGTTCCGTCAGCGTGGGCGCGCCGGGGACAGTGATCCGGTGGCGGTGGATGTGCCGCCGGGCTGGTACGGTCTGCTTGAGCGGCTTTTCGAACAGGTGGAGCAGGTTCTGCCCGCCGCCGAGCGCGGTGGATTTCGCTGGCGGCGGCTGCGTTCCCGGCAGGGCCTTCTCGAGGTGGCCTATGACGGTCTCCGGGAATCCGTCTCGCCGCTGGTGGCCACGGCTCGCGAGACGGCAGCGGTGACCTGCGAGCGCTGTGGTCGTCCCGGGGCCCGGCGGGAGGTCGCCGGCAGCCATGCAGTGAGCTGCAGGCGGTACTATCTTGATCGGTTGCTGTGTCGACATCCCGGCGGTGAAAGCGGCGCGCGTCAGTGGTTGGCCACGCCGCAGCCGGGCCTGGGCGGGCGCAGCCCGGCAACCGTGGTTCAGAGCGGTGCGCCGCCGGAGATGCTCATCGAACAGGCGTTACGTCTGGCCATGCCGGCCACACCCCGGCTCAATGGCGCCCATCGCCAGCGGCTGCAGGGTGTCTGGCCCGTATTGAGCGAGGCCTTTGGTGATGGTTTGCGCAGTCTGCGGCTGGCCGAGTTCGAGCCCGCCCGGGGTCCCGGCGCGACACTGATCGGTCTGATGGCCGGTGAGGTTGATGCCTCCGCCCAGGCCGCCGCCGTCAACCGACTTGCCCGCAACGGCTTCAGTGATCTGCGCCTGCGTCTCGTCGGGCAGCCGGATCTGGCCCGTCCGGCCCGGGCCAGCGATCCATGGTCTTGCATGCTGGCCGTCGAAGCCTCCGTTACCATCCCCCGTCATCAGCCCAGTCTGCCTCCGCTCGCCCGGTAGATGTCAAAACGCGTGCTGCGCCCGGTGAGCTGGTAATCGGGCGCAACGCCGGCCAGCGCCGGTGCGCGGCGGTGGCGTTTGACCACCACCCGTTCACGCGCTGTTGCCCTCGCCGCCTCAAACAGGTCGGCGTCGGATTCCGGCTGGCCCACGAGTGCCTGTAGCAGGGTGAGTTCCTTGCCGGCGGCGGCCCGCCGGCGGCCCGCATACATCGGGTCGAGATACACCGTGTCCGGGGCGTCGTTGGCGCCGTGATCACGCAACCATTGAGTCGCGTCGGCATGGAGGGGCGTCATGCGTGACACGATGTCGATGGCGCCTCCGCTCCCGGCCCTTCGCAATCCGTCGATAAGCAACGCGTACACCACCGGGGAGCGCTCCAGCAGGGTAAGCTGCGCGCCCGTTGCGGCAAGGACGAACGCGTCCCGACCCAGTCCGGCGGTGGCATCGACGACCCGGGGACAAGATCCGGCGCCGATCCCGCAGGCGCGGGCAATCGCCTCACGCTGGTGACCTTGTCGGGCGATGCGAAACCCCTGTGCACCGCGGAGGAATTCGGCTCGCATGGAGACCGGTGGACGCCCCGCACGGCAGAGGGCCAGGCCCTTGCTGTCAGCGGTAAGATAGAGGCCGTCGCGGGGCGGCGTGTCGAATGCAGCAGTTGCCAGCCACTCGTCGACGGTGCGCAGGCTCGCCGGATCGGCATCGGCCGCGGCCACCAGTGGCAGCGTCAGGGAAGTTTGTGGCGCTTTGTCGCAGTGCCGTATGATCTTTCCCACCCTTTTGCGCCCGGAGGCGATACGCATCATGACTGATACCAAGAATACCGAAGTGCCGGAGGTCGATCCTAACGAGCTCACACGCTCGCTGACCGAGATCGCCGGTCGCAGCCAGCAGCTGGTCAAGGATTTCCTGGCCCGCCAGGAGTCGGGGCAGCAGCTCTCCATGGATGACGCGTTGCACATGAGCAAGCTCTTCCAGGATCTCTATGCCCGCCTGATGGCCGACCCGGTTCAGCTGGTGCAGGCGCAGATGTCATTCTGGCAGGACTACATGTCCCTGATGCAGAACCAGACGCTGCGAATGATGGGTGTCGACAGCGAGCCCGTGCGTGAGCCGGCCAAGGGCGACAAGCGCTTCGCCCACGAGGGCTGGGAGGAGAATCCCTTTTTCGATTTCGTCAAGCAGTCCTACCTGCTCACCGCGGATTACCTCCATCATACGGTGAACAATGTCGAGGGGCTCGACGAAAAGACTCAGCGCAAGATCGACTTTTACACGCGTCAGTTCATCAGCGCCACGTCGCCCTCGAACTTCCTGGCCACCAACCCGGAAGTGCTTGAGCGGACCGTTGAGACCCGCGGCCAGAACCTTCTGGATGGGCTGAACAAGCTGCTCGAGGATCTCGAGCGTGGCAATGGCACGCTGAAGATTCGTCAGACCCATCCGGAGGCCTTCGAGGTGGGCAAGGACCTGGCGGTGACGCCGGGTAAAGTGATCTACCAGAACGGACTGATGCAGCTCATCCAGTACGCGCCGGCCACCGAGCAGGTTGCCCGGCGGCCGCTGCTGTTCGTTCCGCCCTGGATCAACAAATACTACATCCTCGATCTCCGGCCCAAGAATTCGCTGGTTAAATGGCTGGTGGAGCAGGGCTATACGGTGTTCGTGATCTCCTGGTGCAACCCGGATGTCGACCTGGCCGAGAAGCAGTTCGAGGACTATATGAAAGAAGGCCCGCTGGCGGCACTCGATGCCGTCGAGCAGGCCATTGGCGAACGCGATGTCAATATCATCGGCTACTGCCTGGGCGGGACACTGCTGGCCTCGACCCTGGCGTGGATGGCCGAGCGCGGCGAGGGCGGGGTGAACAGCGCCACCTTCCTCACCACGCTGCTCGACTTCGACAGCCCGGGCGAGCTCGAGGTCTTCATCGACGACGAGCAGCTGCAGTCGCTTGAGAAGCAGATGAACGAACGCGGCTATCTGGCGGGTAATCAGATGGCCTCGACCATGTCGAGTCTGCGCTCGAATGACCTGATCTGGTCATTCTTCGTCAACAACTATCTCAAGGGCGAGGATCCGTTCCCGTTCGATCTGCTGTTCTGGAACCAGGATTCCACGAACATGCCCGCCCGCATGCATGCGTTCTACCTTCGCAACATGTATCTGGAGAACCGGCTGAAGGCGCCGGGCGGCATCACCCTCGACGGGGTCCCCATCGACCTCGGCAAGGTTGAGGTACCGTCGTACTTCGTCTCCGCGAAGGAGGATCACATCGCGCCGTGGCATGCCTGTTACCGTGGCTCGCGACTGCTGGGCGGGCGCACACGCTTCGTGCTCGGTGGCTCCGGTCATATCGCCGGCGTGATCAACCCGCCCGAGAAGCAGAAGTACGGCTACTGGCTCAACGGGCGCAACCCCAAGGATCCGGATGCCTGGTTCAATGGTGCCAAGCATCATGAGGGCTCGTGGTGGCTGGACTGGGTCAACTGGCTGCAGCCCAAGCGTGGCGGGGAGGTGCCGGCACGCACCCCTGGCGACGGCAACCTCAAGCCCATCGAGGAGGCGCCGGGCCATTACGTACGGGAGCCCAGTGATGGTTGACGACGCGCCGCGGGTGGGCATCATCATGGGCAGTCGATCCGACTGGGAGACCATGGCCCATGCCGACACGCTGCTGAAAGACTTCGGTGTGCCGCATGAGTGCCGGATCGTATCGGCACACCGGACGCCGGTGCGCATGAACGAATACGCCGAAACCGCCCGGGAGCGGGGGCTGAAGGCCATCATCGCCGGCGCCGGGGGTGCGGCGCACCTGCCCGGCATGGTCGCCGCACAGACCACCGTCCCCGTGCTTGGTGTGCCGGTCCAGAGCCGCGCACTGAAGGGGCTGGATTCTCTGCTCTCCATCGTGCAGATGCCCGGTGGCGTGCCCGTGGCGACATTCGCAATCGGTGAGGCCGGTGCGCGCAATGCCGCGCTCTTCGCCGTCTCCATGCTGGCGAGCGGGGATGAGGAACTGGCCGAGCGACTCGAGGCCTACCGTGATGCACAGGCCCGCAAGGTGATCGAGGACGAACTGCCTTGAGCCGACCGATTCTCCCCGGTTCCACCATCGGCATCCTGGGTAGCGGGCAGCTTGGCCGTATGCTTGCCCAGGCGGCCCGTCGCATGGGTTATCGGGTCGAAACCCTCTCGCCCGGGACCGATACCCCCACGGGACAGATCGCGGATCGCGAGGTGGTGGCCGATTACGACGATCTGGATGCGATCGCGTCGTTTGCCCGCGAGGTGGATGTGGTCACCTTCGAATTCGAGAATGTCGCCTCTTCCGCCACCGAGGTTGCGGCCCGCCATGCGCCGGTGCGCCCGCGGGGCGAGGTGCTGCACATCACACAGAACCGGCTGCGCGAGAAGCGGGCCCTGGCCGCGGCGGGACTGCCGACCGCGCCGTTCGAGGCAGTGGATGATCGGCAGGGGCTGGAGGCGGCGGTCTCGCGCATCGGCACGCCCTGTATTCTCAAAACCGCCGGTTTCGGATATGACGGCAAGGGACAGGTGCGTCTCGAGGCCGATACGGCGCTGGAGTGGGCCTGGCAGGCGATGGGGGGTGGTCCGGCGGTCCTCGAGGGTTTCGTGGATTTCGAGGCCGAGCTTTCGGTGGTGGCTGCGCGGGGGGTCGACGGAGAGCAGGTGGACTTCGGTCTCATCGAAAACCGGCATGCCGATCACATCCTGGATGTGTCGATCGCCGATATGCCGGTAGGCCAGGCGCAGGCAGACGAAGCGCGGCAGATTGCTGCGACGGTCATGGAATCGCTTGATGTGTGCGGTGTGCTCTGTGTCGAGCTGTTTCTCACGCGTGACGGCAGGCTTCTTGTCAATGAGCTTGCCCCCCGGCCACACAACTCCGGGCATCTCACCATTGAGGCCTGCCCGAGCAGCCAGTTCGACCAGCAGCTGCGGGCGGTGTGCGGTTTGCCCCTCGGTGATACGACGCGCAAGGCCCCGGTCGCCATGGCCAATCTGCTCGGTGATCTCTGGGAGGGCGGTGAGCCCGACTGGGCAGCTGCTCTATTCGATCCGGCCGTGAACCTGCATCTCTATGGCAAGGTAGCGGCGCGCCCCGGCCGCAAGATGGGTCATCTGACCGCATTCGGTGCCGATCGCGATGGTGCGATGCGCCGGGTCATGGCGGCCCGCTCGGCCTTGAAGGGCGCATGACGCCTCCTGTCCTACCCCGCTAAAGGAAACTTCGACGAACAATGTGGTTTCGCAATCTCTGCGTTTATCAGTTGGCGGATGCCTTCAGTCTTGACGCCGCACAGCTGGAGGATCGACTCGCCGCCGGGATTTTTCATCCGGTCGGCGGCCACGATCCGGAATCCCGCGGTTGGGTCCCACCGCTGGAGCCCGGCGGGGAGCAGCTCGTGCATGCCGCTGGACAGCGGTTGATGATCTGTCTGCAGACGGAGACCCGGGTATTGCCCCCGGCGGTGGTCCGCGAGAATGTCGATGCCCGCGTTGCGGAGCGCGAGGAGTCGATGGGAAGGCCGCTTGGCCGCCGCGAGAAAGCTCGGCTGAAGGAAGAGGTAACGCTGGATCTGTTGCCCAGGGCCTTCACCCGCAGCAAGCGCTCGTATGCGTACCTGGACCTGGACGGTCGCTGGCTGGTCGTCGACGCCGCGACCTGGCGGGAGGCGGAATTGCTGACCGACGACCTGCGGGCCCTGCTGGGCAGTCTGCCCATCCGTCCCCTGCAGACCGATAGCGCGCCCCATCAGGTGATGACCGAATGGCTCGCGCATGATCGCTTTCCGTCAGACATTGAGCCCGGGGAGGAGGCGGTCTTCGAGGATCCGAGGACCGAGGGCGCCGAGATCCGCTGCAAGCGCCAGGATCTGCGAAGCGGCGAGATCCGTGGCCATATCAAGGCTGGCAAGCGGGTGCGCCGACTGGCGCTGACCTGGGATGGCCGGATCAGCGCGGTGCTGGATAGCGACCTGTCGATTAAACGGCTCAAGTTCACCGATGTTGTCCAGCGTGATGCCGACGACCGGGAGGCAGAGACCGCGGCGGAGCGGTTCGACGCCGATTTCGCCATCATGACGGGCGAGTTGGCACGCTTTCTCCCGCGACTGATCGCGTGGTTCGATTAGATTACCCGGGAGATTGACCTTGAGCCGGGCAAAAAAAAGCCGACGCTATGGCCGGCCAAGAGGAGGAGAGTCTGTACGAGGCCACTGCCCCGAAGTGGAATTAATGATAAGTAATAACTTTCGGGCTAGGAATAGCCATTGCGGATGACCACCTGTGACCGCACGGATTAAATCCGTTTATAACCCGTCGTTCTATCGATAAATCCAATCCGTCCTTAAATAAGCTAAGAAATCCGATACGCTGGCGGCCTTGTCATTCACTGATCGGGGTATCGCCATGTCCTTCACGCGTCGTTCCATTCTTGCCGCCGGCTTTGCAGGTGTGCTGGCCGCGACCACTGCCCAGGCCGGGCCCGACGCGGGGCCGCTGGTCGGGCCCGACTGGCTTGCCGAGCATCTCAACGATCCCGATGTCGCGGTGCTGGACGTGCGTTCCGCGATTGATGGAACGGATGCCGGGGGATTCGCGGCCGGTCATATCCCGGGGGCGGCCTATGCCAGCTACACCGGCGCCGGCTGGCGCGTGGCGGAGGGAGCCGTGCCCGGCAAGCTCCCCCCGGTGGACCGGCTCGAGGCGTTGATCGGCTCACTCGGCGTGGACAACGACGATACGGTGGTTGTTGTGCCGGCGGGCGTCGGGTCCACGGACTTCGGCAGTGCCGCCCGGGTCTACTGGACCCTGAAATACCTGGGGCACGAGGACGTCACGATCCTCAACGGAGGTTACCGTGCCTGGGTTGAGGCCGGTGGCGAGATCGCCACGGGTGAGGCAACGGTCACTCCCGCGACCTTCAACGCAGACCTGCAGCCCGAGCTGCTGGCGGACACCTCGGACGTGGCCAATGCCGATTCGAGCGGCAGCCAGCTGGTCGATGCCCGCCCGGCCGCCCAGTACGCCGGTCAGGCGAAGCATCCCGCGGCACGTGCCGCGGGCACGATCCCCGGTGCCGCCAGCCTGGAAGAGCGGTTGCTGGTCGAGCAGGGGACGGCAACCTTCATCGATACCGACGAAGTGAATCGCCTGATCGAAGTGGCCGGCATCGAGCAGAATGGGCCCGTGGTCTCCTTCTGCAACACCGGTCACTGGGCCGCGACTGCCTGGTTCGCCCTCTCGGAGGTCGGCGGGCTCGAGGACGTGGCGCTCTACGACGGCTCGATGACCGAGTGGACGCAGGATCCGGCCAGGCCGCTGGTTCAGGGTCAGCAGGCACTCAGTCAGCTCTTGCAGTGAGCCCTGATCGTCGATGAGCACCCTCGCCGAGGCCATTAACGGAGAGACCGTACGGGATCAGCCGGCCCGTCCCCGCGTTGACCGGTTCGTGGTCGGCGTGGCCGCTATCGGTGCGCTCGTGCTGGGCGGACTGATCTGGCAGGTCGGTTCGCCCCGCCTCGTCTGGCTCTACCTGATCGGGGGCGGGCTGGGTGTGGCGCTCTATCACGCGGCATTCGGCTTTACCGCCGGCTGGCGCAATTTCATCGTCCGCCGTCGCAGCCGCGGCCTGCGGGCGCAGCTCCTGTTGCTGTCCGCTGCATCCGTCCTGTTCATTCCGGTCATCGCGGGTGGTCATGCCAACGGGGCGATTGCACCGGTGGGCGGCTACATCGTGCTCGGAAGCTTTCTGTTCGGTCTCGGCATGCAACTGGGCGGAGGCTGCGGCTCGGGCACTCTGTTTACCGTGGGCGCGGGCAACCGGCGCATGCTGATGACGCTGGTCGCCTTCATTGCCGGATCGGTGCTTGGCACCCTTCATCTGCCCTGGTGGCTCGACAGCCCCGGTCTGGGGCCGGTGGATTTGGTGGCGTCCCTGGATCCGTTGGGCGGGGTGCTGCTCCAGGTCAGCGTATTGCTCGCGCTTGCCTGGGTGCTCGCGGCGGTAGAGCGTGACCGTCACGGCAACGTCGAACGGCTGTCCCTTCGTCCCGAAGGGAGCTGGCTGCAGACGCTGATCACCGGCGGTTGGCCGCTGCTTTGGGGCGTCATCGCGCTGGCGGGGCTTGGCCTGCTGACGCTGCTGGTCTCCGGGGCGCCCTGGGGGATCACCTTCGCTTTTGCCATCTGGGGCGCGAAGGCGCTGGGTGCGCTGGGGATGGACATGTCGCAGTTCACCTACTGGAACTGGCCTTATCCGGCCCAGGCATTGGAGCAGAGCGTTCTGGTGAACGTGACCTCGGTCATGGCCCTGGGCCTGCTGTTTGGTGCCATGATCGCCGCCGGGCTTGCCGGGCGTTTCAATGCCGGCAGTCAGAACCGACTGGGCCCGCGTAATGTCTCCGCGGCGGTCATTGGCGGCCTGTGTATGGGGTATGGGGCGCGCCTCGCCTTTGGCTGCAATATCGGCGCGTTCTTCAGTGGGATCGCCTCGGGCAGCCTGCATGGCTGGGTCTGGTTCGCCTTCGGTTTTCTCGGTTCCATCGTGGGGGTGGCGCTGCGCCCGCGGTTCGGGATGAGCAACTGACATGGCCGGCCACCGTCCGCCCTACAGCCGTCTGGCGCTAATCACCACGGTGGCGGCGATTGTGGTGCTGGTGGCGCTGGATTATCTGGCCAGCACCGCCAGCTGAACGCACCCGCCAGGCTTTACCACGCGTCCTTCAGTAGACCGCCCAGCAGGGCTTCCGTGTTATCTGCCAGACTGTCGTAGTGGTAACCGCCTTCCTGGATGACCACCGTGGGCAGGGCCAGCGCCCTGACCCGCGCGCCCAGCGTGCCGATATCCGGGGACTGGACGCCGATCTTGGCCTGTGGGTCCTCGTGGTAGATATCGAAGCCGTTGGAGAAGACCAGCGCGTCCGGTGCGAACAGCCGGATCGCCGCCAGGGCCTCGTCAAGCCGCCCGAAGAAGGCCTCGGCATCGGAGCCATGGGGTAGCGGCAGATTGATGTTGTAGCCGTAGCCGGCACCCGCGCCACGCTCCTCCTCGAAGCCGCTCACCACCGGATAGAAGTTGGTCGGGTCGCCATGAATGGAGATATAGAGCACGTCGTTGCGCTCGTAGAAGATCTCCTGGATGCCCTGACCGTGATGGACGTCGGTATCCAGTACGACGACCCGGGGGAAGCGTTCACGCAGGGCCTCTGCCGCAATCGCGGCATTGTTCAGGTAGCAGAATCCACCGGCGGCATCGACCCGGGCGTGATGACCCGGCGGACGGCAAAGGGCGAAACCCAGGCTGTCGCCGGCGAGCACGTCATCCGCGGCTGACAGCGCCCCCTGAGCGGACCAGTAGGCCGCCTCCCAGGTATGCTCGCCAACCGGACAGCTACCGTCCGCGAGGTACCGCGCGGCCTCGGCCAGGATCCCGCGCAGCGGGTTGGGCGAGCGCACGAAGATATTCGACAGCACCTCGTCGCCCCAGTCCTCCGGCATGGCCTTCCAGCGTCGGTGGCAGGATTCCAGAAAGCGCAGGTAGCCCAGATCATGGACGCGGCTGATCGGCTGGATGCCATGGTCATGGACGTCCGCCATCTGCACACCGGAGCGCTCCAGTCCGGCACGGATATGGCCCGTGCGCTCGGGAATTTCCTGCGGCGCGCGCATCTGGCCCCGCGTGAAATAGGTGCGGGGATGATGGAGGTCCTGACGGCTGTCGAAGTACGCTTTCACGGTAGCGGTTTCCTGCTAGTTGTTTGGCGACGGATGCCGACAGATTACCAGCGCAATCGACCCTCGGCATATGCTCGGGCACCCGTCTCGCGGATCAGCGCCAGCAGCCCCTGCAGCGGATGGGGGATGTCCCTGTCCGACAGGCGTCGGACCTGGCTGCGGCAGGAGTAGCCGGTCGCCAGCAATCGCCCGCGATTCTGCGGTGCCTCGACGACACCACGCCAGGACTGGCCGTAGATTATCCGGGAGGTTTCCAGGTTGCGGGACTCGTGTCCGTAGGTGCCGGACATGCCGCAGCAACCGGTGGCGACGGCGTCCAGGGCGAGGCCGAATGCGCCGAAGACACGCTGCCAGTCCGCGATCGCCGTCGGCGCACCGGTCTTCTCGGTGCAGTGGCCGAGGAGCCGGAACCCGGGGTCATGGTCGGAGAGGTCCGGGATGTCCAGTTCCGCGAGATGGTGGCCAAGCCATTCCGGCAGCAGCGAGACCCCGGGCGCCGCCTCTTCGCCGATCGCCTGCGGGTAATCCTTGCGATAGATCAGTGTCATGGCGGGATCGATGCCCACAAGCGGCACGCCGCTTGCCGCCAGGCTCCGGAGATATCGGGCCTGCCGCGATGCCGTGCGCCGGAAGGCGCCGAGGAACCCATGCACATGGAGCGGTTTGCCGGCAGGCCGGTACCGGGCCACGTAGACCGGCGCCCCGAGGCGCGTCAGCAGTTCGATGGTATCGCCGACCAGTTCGGCTTCGAAATGCGTCGTGAAGGCATCCTGCACCAGGATCACGCTGCGGCGTCTCTCCTCTTCGCCGAGCCGGGCCAGTGCCGATGGGCTGGCCGTCGTTGCCAACCGCCAGCGCGGATCCCGTGCCAGCCGCCGGCGCGACAGACGCGGCGGATCGGCGAGGCCGATGCGCTGCTGCATCCATCCCTGAACCCGGTCTGAGCGGACCACTGCGTTATACAGCGGGGCCACGCGGGCCATGATCGGTAGCAGGGCCTCCAGACCGGCAATGAAATAGTCCCGCAGAGGCCGCAGATAGCGATCGTGGTAGAGCTCGAGAAACGCGGCGCGAAAGCCGGGCACACTGACCTTGACCGGGCACTGTCCGCCACAGGCATTACAGGCAAGGCAACCGGCCATGGCCTGGTGCACCTCATGGGAGAAGTCTGCCTCTCCGCGCCGGGCGGCTCGGGTATTGGCAAGGCGCTGCGGCAATCGCCCCAGGAAGCCCATCGGTCCCTCGCGCCGGCGGCGCCGGGTCTGCTCGGCCAGATCGACGCCGGCAGCCTGCTGCAGACGCAGCCATTCCCGCATCAGCCCGGCCCGTCCCTTGGGCGAGTGAATGCGGTCGCGGGTGGCTTTCCACGACGGGCACATCGGGTCATCCACATCGTAGTTGTAGCAGGCGCCATTGCCGTTGCAGTGCAGGGCGTCGGGGTAGAGTGCGCGGACCTCCGCCGGGATCGTCCGGTCCAGCTGACCGCGGGTTGTGACACCATCAATGCGATCCAGGCCCGGGTCGTGGGTCGCGACATGGTCCCCCGGCGCCGGTGCGGGGGCCGGGGTGGCGATCTTGCCGGGGTTGAGCTGGTTATGCGGGTCGAAAGCCGCCTTGATCTGGCGAAGACAGGGGTAGAGGGCGCCGAAGAAGGCCGGCGCGTATTCCGAGCGTACGCCCTTGCCATGCTCTCCCCAGAGCAGGCCGTTGTAGCGCCTTGTCAGTGCCGCCACCGCATCCGATACCTCGCGCACGAGTCCCTCCTGCGCCGGATCCTTGAGGTCCAGTGCCGGGCGGACATGCAGGACGCCGGCATCGACATGGCCGAACATGCCGTAGGACAGGCCCCTTGCATCGAGAATGTCCCGAAACTCGCTGACGTAACTGGCCAGGTGCTCCGGTGGCACCGCGGTGTCTTCGACGAAGGCCACCGGGCGTGCTTCACCGCTGGCATTACCGAGCAATCCCACCGCTCGCTTGCGCATGGCGTAGATCCGCCGAATCGCCTCGGGGCGGTCGGCCACGGTATAGCCAATGCGCCCCCGGTCGTCATGGGCGGAGAGTTGGCGGCAGAAGCGCTCGATGCGATGGGACAGCCGCCCGGCGTTGTCATCGTTGAACTCCACCAGGTTGATTCCGCTGGCGGCGGCTACACCGTCGGGGAAGAATTCGGCGACGTCGGTCCAGATGAAATCCTCCCGGGCAAGTGCGAGGACCGTCTCGTCCACCGTTTCCACGGAAGTCGGTTCGGCATCGCCATCCATGATCGGTCGGGCATCGCGCAGGGCATCCATGAACCCGGCATAGCGGATATTCACCAGTGCGGTATGCGCGGGGATGGGGAGGACATTCAGGGTGATCTCGCTGGTCAGGGCCAGCGTCCCTTCCGCGCCGCAGAGGAGGCTGCTCAGATCCAGCCGGCCGCGATCGTCGCGCAGATGGGCAAGATCGTAGCCGGTCAGGCAGCGATTCAGCGGGGGGAACACCGAATCAATCAGCGCCCGCTGCTCATCATGGATGGTGCGCGCGCAGCGATAAATCCGGCCGATGGCGTCATCACGCCCGCAGAGGGCCCCGAGATCCTCGTCTTCCACGGGTTCCGCAGTGAGCCGTTCCCCGCCGATCAGGAAGGCGTCGATGGAAAGGACATGATCCCGTGTCTTGCCGTATTCACAGCTTCCCTGACCGCTGGCATCAGTGGCCACCATGCCGCCGATGGTGGCTCGATTCGAAGTGGAGAGCTCGGGCGCGAAGAACAGGCCATGGGGCCGCAGCGCGGCATTGAGCTGGTCCTTCACGACGCCGGCCTCGACGCGGACCCGGCGCCGCGCCGGATCGATGGCGAGGATCCGGTTCATGTGCCGGGCGGTGTCGATCACGATGCCGTTGGTCAGCGACTGCCCGTTGGTGCCGGTGCCACCGCCGCGCGGTGCCAGCGTCACCGACCGATGGTTGGGGTCACCCGCCAGCCGGGCGATTCGCTGCAGGTCGTCCGCATCGCGCGGGTACACCACGGCCTGGGGAAGACGCTGGTAGATGGAGTTGTCGGTGGCCAGTACCGTGCGATGGCCATGAGTCCGGCCGATCTCGCCCCTGAATCCCGCCGCGGGCAGCGCATCAAGGAAAGCGGCCGCGTCGCTGTGAATGGCGTCTGTTCTGTCAGGCGGGATGCGCGCAATCATGTCTTTTCATCCGCTGGTAACCGTAATACCCGTCCAGGCGTTGCGGCTGGCCCCGTGCATTAATACACGTGACTTACGCGGGTATTCAGTCGACATGATATCGGGAATTGGCGCGCCCGGCAGGAGTCGAACCTGCGACCTTCGGCTTCGGAGGCCGACGCTCTATCCAGCTGAGCTACGGGCGCGTTGGACGGCGTAGTTTACCGCCTGTGTGCATCGTGGCATAGCCCCCAGTTTGCTGGCCCGGGCAATGCCGCTATACTCCTGCGCAGTTCGAAAAATTGAGGATAGTCAAGTGAGCGCTGAGCAGGACAGTGTCTTCGTTCGCAATTTCGCCCTGGTGATTGCCGGCCTGGTCGGTATCACCGTACTGCTCATCGTAATCGCGAACTCCCTGTTCGGTGATGAGGACCCGGCACGCCAGGAGCTTGCCGAGGAGCGGGCTGCGGCGAATCTCGAGCGTCCGTTCGCCGTGCGACTCAGTGGTGAGCCGGCGCCCGCCATCGCATCGGCTGAAGAACCGGCTGACGCGGGTGGCGTCACCGAGGTCCGCAGTGGCGAACAGGTCACCCAGGCGGTCTGCATCGCCTGTCATCAGGGGAATTTCCTCAACGCGCCGGGTATCGGGGATGTCGAGGGCTGGAGTGAGCGCATCGACAAGGGCTGGGAGACATTGACCATCAACGTTGTCAATGGCTACGGCAACATGCCGGCCCAGGGCGGCGCGGCCAGCGAGGAGGAAATCCGCGCAGCGATCGAATGGATGATCGAGGGCGAAACGGGTCTCGAGATTCCGGAGTCCTGAGTCCCGATCCGCGCCGGACGGGGCCTTCTAGTTTCGGCCCGCGGCAGACTCCTCCGTTTCGCCGCCCAGCAGCATGTGCTCCGCGTGCTCCAGCGCCTCGGGGTTTCCGTAGAGCACCAGCACGTCGCCATCCCGCAGCACCGTATCGGGATCGGGCTGCGGGCCACGGATGCCGCCACGCCGAACGGCGGTGACCGTGACGCCGATCTCTTCCAGGTTCACGTCCGCCAGTCGCCTGCCGATGGCGCCAGCGTGACCGGTGAGGGTGATCGCCTGCAGCTGCTCGCGGAATCGGCCGGCGTTTTCCATGTCCACGCGTTCCGCGCCATGGAAGTAGCCCTTGAGGAGTCGATAGCGGTCGCCACGCACCTCACGCACCCTGCGGAATACGCGTGCCATGGGCACGCCCAGCAGGGCCAGGACATGCGATGTCAGCATGAGGCTCGATTCGAGCACCTCCGGCACGACCGCGGTTGCGCCGGCCGCCTCGAATTGCTCGATCCAGCGGTCATCGCGCGTCCGGGCGAGCACTGGGATGTCCGGTCTCTCGGCCCGGGTATGTTCCAGCACTTTGAGGGTCGTGGGCGGACTCTCAAAGGTCAGCACGACCATTCGAGCCCGGCCCAGGCCCGCCGCTTCCAGTATCTCGCGACGTTCGCAGTCGCCATAACTCACCGGCTCGCCGGCGCTTCGCGCCTCCTGTACTCGCTCCGGATCGAGATCGAGGGCGATGTAAGGCAACCCCTCCTGGTCAAGGAAACGGCCGATGTTCTGGCCGGTCCGCCCGTAGCCGCAGAGGATCACATGCTCCGACAACGGGTCGGCGACGCGGGTCACATCCGATTCCGCCTTCACCGGGTCCACCGGGCTCCGGGGTGAGCCCAGTAATCGCTCGACCAGGCGATCGTTGTGCCGGATCAGCAGCGGGGCGGCAATCATGCTCACCACAATGGCCGCCAGCACCAGCTGGCTGTTCTGTGGCGTCATGAGGTTGTCGCTGATGGCCAGCGCGATGAGCGCAAAGCCGAATTCGCCCCCATTGGCGAGAATGAGGGCAGTGCGTCCGGCCTCCCTTGGCGGATCAACGCTGCGCGCAATGCTGTAGACCAGCACCAGCTTGACGAGCATCATCCCGCCGGCGATGAGAAGGACCCAGTGCAGCCCCGCCAGCAATACGGGCAGGTCGATGACCATGCCCACCGTAATGAAGAAAAACCCCAGCAGGACATCGCGGAACGGCCGGATATCCGCATCAATCTGATGGCGATACTCCGTCTCGCCCAGCATGATCCCGGCCAGGAAGGCACCCAGGGCCAGCGAGAGGCCCGCGAGATAGGTGGCCCAGGCCGCCGCGATGGCAATCAGCAGAACGGTCAGGGTGAACAGCTCGTTGGAGCGCGCCCGGGCCACCTCGTGGAAGATGGGGCGCAGGGCCTTGCGGCCGATCCAGACCATCGCGGCGAAGACGGCGATGCCCTTGAGCAGCGAGATGCCGAGTTCCGTGGAAAGTGAGTGATCGCCGTCGCCGGCGAGGATGGGGATGGCAATCAGCAAGGGCACAACCGCCAGATCCTGGAACAGCAGCACCCCGACGGCCCGACGGCCATGCCGTGTGTGGATCTCGAGCTGTTCGGTCAGCTGCTTGGTGACGATAGCCGTGGATGACAGCGCCAGTGCGCCGCCCAGAACGATGCCAATCTCCGGCGATCCGGTGAGCCACCATGCGACGAGACCGAACAGTATCAGGGATGCCAGGACCTGGCCGGCGCCGAGAACGCCCACGGACCACCGCATGGCGTGCAGCTGGGGGAACGAGAATTCCAGCCCGATGGTGAACAGCAGAAACACCACCCCGAATTCGGCCAGCAGGTGCGTGCCCTCGGTTTCCTGGAGCAGGCCAAGGGCCGAGGGGCCGATGGCCATGCCCACCACCAGGTAGCCGATGATCGGTGGCAGCGAAAGTCGCCGGAACAGCGCAACCACGACCACGGATGCAGCCAGCAGGATCAGAATGCTGTGCAGTCCGTGCATGTCTTCTCGCTTGCCCCCGTGTTCAGCGCCTAGCCGTATCGATCCAGCGTGAGCCCCGTCGTGTCGATTGCGGGCACCTGGCCGCTGATCATATCAGCAACCAGGCGGCCGGCCCCGGCTGCGAAGGTCCAGCCCAGATGACCAGCCCCCGTGTTGAGGTAGAGCCCGGGAATACCACTCTCGCCGAGGATCGGCGGTCCGTCCATGGTCATCGGGCGCAGACAGGCCCAGCGGTCCGCCGTGGCCGTATCCACTTCCGCGGCCAGCGCGGGGAAATTGGCAAGGCCCTGGCGCAGGACGGTCTCCACCCGATTCGGCCGGACGCTCTTGTCGTAGCCGGCGAACTCCGCTGTGCCGGCGATGCGCAGCTGGTCGCCCAGTCGCGTAATCACCACCTTGCGTCCGTCATCGATGATGGGCAGACGGGGCGCGCCCGCCAGCCCGGCGACGGGCAATGTCGCGGAGTAGCCCTTCACTGGCCGAATTGGCAGGCGCACGCCCGCCTGGCTGGCCAGATGCGGCGCTTCCGCGCCGGTGGCGAGCACGAATACATCGGCCTCGATGGTGCCGGTGTCGGTCTCGATGGAACGTATCCGCCCGTCGTGGCGGTTCAGCTGCCGGACGGATTCGCCCAGTCGCAGATCGAGGCCTCGTTCGGCGGCAAGGGTCCCCAGGCGCTGGCAGAACAGCCGCGCGTCGCCGCTGGCGTCATCCGGATAGTAGAAGCCGCCGCTCAGATCACTTTCGATGCCCGCCAGTGCCGGCTCACGTTCGACGACCTGCTCCGGCCCCAGCGCCTCGTGCCTGACTCCGGCTGCCGTTGCCATGAGCGCGCTGTCGGCGCGGGCTGTCTCGAGTTCCTCCGCGCTGCGGAAGATCTTGAGTATGCCCTGGTGACGCTGGGTGTAGTCGATGGCGACCTGCTGCTCGAGCTCACGCATCAGGGCGAGGCTGTACACGGCCAGGCGTGCGTTGACCGCCGTGTTGCGGGCGTGGTGTCGGGCACGGCTGTAACGCAGGAATCCCAGGCCCCAGCCGGCGAGACGCGGAATTTCCCGCGGGCGCAGCAGCAGCGGCGAATCCTCCCGGCCGATCCAGCGCAGGAACTGACCGATCGCCCGCGGTGTGTTCCAGGGCTCGGCATGACTGGCATGCAGCATGGCGCCGTTGGCGTGGCTTGCCTCCGATGCCAGCTCTTCGGCCCGATCCACCAGGGTCACCGAGTGGCCCCCGTCCAGCAGATACCAGGCGGTGGTCACACCGACCAGGCCGCCACCAATCACCGTGATGTGCACGCAGCCTCCTCGAAAAGCCGCCATAAATTTGTCCCCGCCCCGATTTTGGGCGGTGCCCCTCTGGCGTGAACCATGGTGGTGCATGGCATCCGCCCGGTCTCGGTGCGGCGCGCACCGCTATCGTGCAAGCGCTTGTTTCTTCCCCAACTTTCCAACATGGCACGGGCCTTGCTCAAGGGAGGCCGAGTTCCGAGGCAACCGAAAAGGAAGCGATGATGAAGCTGCGATCCATACTCCCGACCCTGGTCATGCTGGCAGCCCCGGGGTTGGCCGTGGCCCATGCCACCGGCGGCATCGACCATGGCCCCATGCTACTGCATTGGCATGAGGCGCACTCGGGGCTGGTACTGGGCATTCCGGCATCCATGCTGGGGGTCGCGATGCTCACGCTCGCCGCCCTGTCCCTTGCCATCGGCGTGGCCCGGTTCATTGCCCGGCGCTCACGGCCCGCGCTGCTTACCTTCGGTAGCCTTTCGGCAGCACTGGCGCTGGCCGGTTCCGGGCTGGTCATCGGCATCGTCTGATGGGCGTTGTTGCCGTGGAGAATACGCCCGCCCGCTTTCGGCGGACAGGCTGGCAGGCAAAACTCCGACTCGGCTACACCGCGCATGGCCACCGATCGGTGGTCAGCGACCGTCGCCACGAGGGTCCGCTGCGCGTTCAGCGACCGTTCCATCCCGAGGGGGCGCCCTGTCACAGCTATCTGCTGCATCCGCCCGGCGGGGTCGTCGGTGGGGATGAGCTCGATGTGGGCATCGACGTCGGGTCCAACGCCTGGGCGGTGATCACGAGCCCGGGTGCCACCAAGTTCTATCGCAGTCTCGGCGGTGAGGCCCGGGTCGAGCAACGAATCCGCATCGCGCCCGGTGGCGTCATGGAGTGGCTCCCTCAGGAGCAGATCGCCTTTCCCGGTGCGATCGTCTCGTCACGGACCTGTTTCGAACTGGCGTCGGGCGCCCATGTGCTGGGCTGGGAACTGAACTGCTTTGGCCGGCCGGCCAGTACCCAGCCATTCGATCATGGGCGCTTCCGCCAACGCCTGGAGGTCTGGCGCAACGGGACACCGCTGCTGCTGGAACATGCGCGCCTCGACGGCGGCGGCATGGCGATGACGGCGCCCTGGGGGCTTGGCGGGCATCAGGCGATGGCAACGCTGGTGGCATCACCGGCGACTGCAGATGACATTACGGCCCTGCGCGAGGCGTTGGTCGGCGTGCCGGGCGAGGTCGCCGTCACCGGCCTGGACGACCTGCTGGTCCTGCGCTGGCGGGGCCCGGGCGCCCTGGAGGGCTATCAGCTCCGGGCACGGGCCTGGGCCGCCCTGCGTCCACGGTTGCTCGATCGACCGGCCTGTCCGCCACGGATCTGGAATACCTGAGGAGATCTCATGGAACTGACACCACGCGAGAAGGACAAGCTGATGCTTGCCACGGCTGCGATGGTCGCCGAACGACGCCTGCAGCGCGGGGTGCGGCTGAATTATCCCGAGGCCATGGCGTATATCGCCAATGCCGTCGTTGAAGGGGCGCGTGACGGTCGTACCGTCGCCGAATTGATGAGTGAAGGCACCCGTCTTCTGGATCGATCCCAGGTCATGGACGGTATCCCCGAGATACTCAGGGAGGTGCAGGTCGAGGCTACATTCCCCGATGGCACCAAGCTCGTCACCATCCATGACCCCATCGCCGAGACGGGGCCCGTCCTGCAGGAGGTCCGCTCATGATTCCCGGCGAGATTCTCACGGACCCCGGTGAAATCGAGATCAATCGCGACCGCGAGCGGATCACGCTGCGGATCGCCAACACCGGCGACCGGCCCGTGCAGGTCGGCTCGCACTATCACTTCCACGAGGTGAACCCCGCCCTGTCCTTCGACCGCGAGGCGGCGGTGGGCTATCGGCTGGATATCGCCGCCGGGACGGCGGTTCGCTTCGAGCCGGGCCAGTCCCGCGACGTCCAGCTGGTCGCCTATGCCGGCGCGCGCCGGGTGTATGGCTTCCGCGGCCAGATCATGGGGGAACTGTCATGACGTCCATCCCACGCGACGCCTACGCCGAGATGTACGGGCCCACCCAGGGCGACCGGGTGCGTCTGGGTGATACCGAGCTGATCATCGAGGTCGAACGCGACCACACGCGTTATGGCGATGAGGTGAAATTCGGCGGTGGCAAGGTCATCCGCGATGGCATGGGCCAGAGCCAGGCGGCCGGTCACGAGGCGGTGGATCTGGTCATCACCAATGCCGTCATCCTGGATTATCGCGGTGTGATCAAGGCCGATATCGGTATCCGCAACGGCCGGATCCACGGCATCGGCAAGGCCGGCAACCCGGATACCCAGCCGGCTGTGGATATCGTGGTGGGTCCGGGCACTGAGGTGCTCGCCGCCGAGGGCAGCATCGTGACGGCCGGGGGGATCGACGCCCATATCCACTTCATCTGCCCGCAGCAGATTGAGGAGGCGCTGATGTCCGGGGTGACCACCATGCTGGGTGGTGGCACCGGGCCCGCCACGGGGACAAACGCCACCACCTGTACACCCGGCGTGTGGAACATCGAGCGAATGCTGGAGGCGGCGGATGCCTTTCCCATGAACCTGGGGTTCATGGGCAAGGGCAACGCGAGTCTCCCGGATTCCCTGCATGAGCAGATCGCGGCGGGCGCCATGGGGCTCAAGCTGCACGAGGACTGGGGGACGACTCCTGCGGCCATTGATAACGCGCTCACCGTGGCGGATGAGCACGACATTCAGGTGGCCATTCATACCGACACGCTGAACGAGTCGGGATTCGTCGAGGACACTATTGCCGCGTTCAAGGGGCGCACCATTCACACCTACCACACGGAGGGTGCCGGCGGCGGTCACGCGCCGGATATCATCCGGGCCTGCGGCGAGAGCAATGTCCTGCCGTCGTCCACCAACCCCACGCGGCCCTACACCCGCAACACCATCGACGAGCATCTCGACATGCTCATGGTCTG